>NZ_VATN01000006.1:503385-589138 GCF_005781105.1 Escherichia sp. E2586 | reverse complement strand
CTGCCAGGCATCAAATAAAACAAAAGGCTCAGTCGGAAGACTGGGCCTTTTGTTTTGTCTGTCGTCCGTCCTGAATAGCGTAGGCAGTAAAAACCACCTGATGTGGTTCTGACTAAGAAATAAAAACCCTACCATTCCCTTGTATACGCCAGATGCTCGCCCATTTCCATACGACAACCTCACCTGAAATCCTTCCTGGTCATCCAGAATAATCATTCCCCTGCTAACTAAATTCGCAGTTATGGTTGCACAAACATCGGTAACAAATGTATAACATCTGTCTTACTAAATAATAAACAACATTGGCCGACAAAAGCATCGGATTATGGCAGGAGAAATATTGGCATGGCAGAAAGCACTGTAACGGCAGACGACAAACTGACAAGTAGTGATACTCGTCGCCGCATCTGGGCAATAGTAGGGGCCTCTTCAGGTAATCTGGTCGAGTGGTTCGATTTTTATGTCTACTCATTCTGTTCCCTCTACTTTGCCCACATTTTCTTCCCTTCTGGTAACACTACCACTCAATTACTGCAAACAGCCGGTGTTTTTGCTGCGGGCTTTCTGATGCGTCCAATCGGTGGCTGGCTATTTGGACGCATAGCCGATAAACATGGTCGTAAAAAATCAATGCTGTTATCGGTGTGTATGATGTGTTTCGGATCTCTGGTTATTGCCTGCCTCCCTGGTTATGAAACTATCGGTACCTGGGCTCCGGCATTATTGCTTCTCGCGCGTTTATTCCAGGGATTATCCGTTGGTGGAGAATATGGCACCAGCGCCACCTATATGAGTGAAGTTGCTGTCGAAGGGCGCAAAGGGTTCTATGCTTCGTTCCAGTACGTCACGCTAATTGGCGGTCAGTTGCTGGCCTTACTGGTGGTGGTTGTTCTACAACATACTATGGAAGATTCTGCTCTTAGAGAGTGGGGATGGCGCATTCCTTTTGCGTTAGGAGCGGTGTTAGCCGTTGTGGCATTGTGGTTACGTCGTCAGTTAGATGAAACTTCACAACAAGAGACGCGAGCGTTAAAAGAAGCGGGGTCAATGAAAGGATTATGGCGCAATCGCCGTGCATTCATCATGGTTCTCGGCTTCACTGCTGCGGGTTCTCTTTGTTTCTATACCTTTACCACCTATATGCAGAAATATCTGGTGAATACTGCGGGAATGCACGCTAACGTAGCAAGCGGCATTATGACTGCGGCATTGTTTGTATTTATGCTCATTCAACCGTTCATTGGCGCGCTGTCAGATAAGATTGGACGCCGAACCTCGATGTTATGCTTTGGCTCTTTGGCCGCTATTTTTACCGTCCCCATACTATCAGCATTGCAGAACGTCTCCTCTCCTTATGCCGCTTTTGGTCTGGTGATGTGCGCCCTGCTGATAGTGAGTTTTTATACATCAATCAGTGGAATACTTAAGGCTGAGATGTTCCCGGCACAGGTTCGCGCATTAGGTGTTGGTCTGTCATATGCGGTCGCCAATGCTATATTTGGTGGTTCGGCGGAGTACGTAGCGTTGTCGCTGAAATCGATAGGAATGGAAACGGCATTTTTCTGGTATGTGACATTGATGGCCGTGGTAGCGTTTCTGGTTTCTTTGATGCTGCACCGCAAAGGGAAGGGGATGCGTCTTTAGTGATGCGCTATTTGCCAGACGGTATAGCCGGTAGTTGCACCGGCTATATCCCAGGCAAAATCCTTCCAGCTCCAGCCGCTCCCCTCAGGGCGGCTATCCCAAAGCTCTTTTGACACTCCCAGCCCTACAGAGAACACCAGCCCGAACATCGCGCTGCGGTCGCGACTCATCCCCTGATGTTGCGCGTATTCATTTCCTGCGGCGGAAAGCATCGCCGAGGCGATAAAGTGTTGAGCTTTATCCTGCCCGCTCCAGCTATCGTTAGCCATATGGCTGCATCCAGAAAGTAACAATAGCAAACAGATAAAAAGAATACGCAACGCGGCCTCCAAATAACAAACCCCGTACAGGACGGGGTTCAGATTACAGGATACGGCTAATTAATCGGTCGATGCGGATGCGGCGCAAACGGCGGATAAGTTTGCGAACCTTTATCGGATAATCGGCAATACTTTGCAGATCGCGATAGTGCTTAACGATGGTGGTATGCTCGCGGATCAGCTCCAGTTCTTTCTCTCGCTGTGGCGCAAGCTCCAGTTGCGGATCGTGGATCAAAATGGCGTTTTCCAGATCCAGACGCCAGGCACGCGGGTTCAGGTTATTACCGGTTATCAGCATCCACTTATCATCAACCCACATTCCTTTCAGGTGATAAGTATTATCGTCATCTTTCCACAAACGGACCACTAACTGGTCAGTATTGACGTAATACTGCAAACGACTCAGGAAGCGACGCAAATTAATCTCATAAAGATAAGGCAACGCGCCAATTATCTTGAATGGCTCATCTTCCGGAATATAGAAGTCATTTGCGGTTTTATCACCAACGATAATTTCGACCTTTTTCCCTTCACGCAGCAGCTGGATGATATTGCGCACCAGGATTGCCGGCAGGTTGAAGTATGGCGTGCAGATAGTCAGTTTCTGTTCTGCACAGGGCATCAGATGGAAAATGGTCTTGTTCAACAGACTCGATTTCCCCAGCCCCACTAGCGGCGTTACGGAAAGCTGATCGTTGTCGGCATCTCCCTGGAAATGATAAGCGGCATCGCGCAGCTCCTGGCGGAACAGGCGAATGTCGTTCTTGATTTCCGGGCTTTTTGGGCGATGTTCATCATCCAGACGGTTAACACCGCGACCATTCATAATATTCTGCGTAACCCATTCAAACATAATGTCTGACATCTTGCGGTTACGAATCAGATGGTAACGGTCGTAGCGGTATTTATCGTGCTGATGCAGATAAACATCGTTCAGGCTGGCACCGCTGTAAAGTACGCTATCGTCGATGATAAAGCCTTTAAAATGCAGAACGCCCAGGGCTTCACGGGTATTGATGGGTACGCCATAAACCGGAACATCTACGCTCGGATTTTCCTGCGCCATGCGGCAGTACCAGTCAGCGTTAGTGTTAGATGCCGCAGCGCCAATGCGTCCACGTTGCGCACGATGCCAGTCGACCAGCACCCGCACATCCAGTTCCGGACGCTGCCGTTTAGCCTCATATAGCGCGCTCAGAATGCCTTTGCCACCATCATCCTGTTCGAGATACAGGGCGACAATGCAAATGCGCTGCTTCGCGCTGGCTATTTTTTCCAGCAGCGTCTCCCGGAAGTCGGCGGGAGCGTAAAAGAAATCGACATCATCAACTGATTGAGAAATCTTGGGTAGTTGGGCAAGATGTTGTTGATGTTTATTACGCTTAAATTTTGACAACATCACAGTGCATTTCTTCTCTGTTCATTGAAGGGTCCTCTGTGCAATGCAGACGACATAAGCGGGCAATAATAACACCAGTCCCGATTAAGTGGTCAACATTTCCAGTACCTTACTCATGATTCCTCGCGCTGGGCAAGATTTAGCGTAAGCCCAACGATCCCCTCTTCGAGCTGGATATCGACGTTAAACCCGAGCTTGCGGGCCAGCGCCACCATGCCACGATTGTTTGGCATCGTAATACCATTCAGACGTTGCAGTCCGTGATCTCGCGTATAGGTAATCAACTTTTCCATTAAGCGTCGACCTAAGCCTAACCCTTTGAGATCCGAGCGAACCAGTACAGCAAATTCGGCATCGATGTTATCAGGATCGGAAATCGCACGCGTGACACCGAGGATCTCTTCCGTTTGATCAATACGTTGCACCGCCACAAACGCCATTTCCCGATCGTAGTCGATCTGCGTCATGTTAGCTAAATCTTCATGGGTGAATTCGTTGATCTCGCTAAAATAGCGGTAATAAAGATCTTCTTTGGTGACTAGCGAAATAAATTGCTGAAGCTGTGGCTCATCTTCTGGCAAAATCGGGCGGAACAAGCAACGTTCACCGTTTTTCAATTCCACCCACTCTTCCAGCTGATGCGGGTACGGGCGCACTGCCAGCCGACTCTCGCTATCGCCTTCAAACGGCGCGATATCCAGCGTGACATCCAGCGCGGTAAATTCACTGCCAGAAGCCAGCAAAGGATGAATATCCAGACGCTGAATTTCCGGGCAATCGACAATCAAGTTGGAAACCTGCACCAGAAGCTGGCTCAAGCCTGCAACATCCAATGGACGCAGTGCACTGCGCGCACGAATCTTTTTACTTTTTATTCCCTGAATGACCAGATAACGGGCCAGGTTCATGTTCAGCGGCGGTAATGCGACGACGGCTTGATCTTCTGGACGCCACTCCACACCGCCTTCACCAAGCATGATCAACGGTCCGAAAACCGGATCCTGCTCGACCACTACCCGCAACTCCTGGGCGCCAGCACGGTTAGCCATACTTTGCACCAGCAGACCGTGGATCCGCGCCTGCGGCCAGGCCATTTTTACGCGATCGAAAATAGCGTTCGCGGCTTGCTGGACTTCATTGGCTGTACGCAGGTAGAGCATGACGCCCTGAACTTCCGATTTATGTGGAATATCCGGCGAACGCAATTTCAGTGCCACCGGATAACCAATCTGTTCAGCAATATGCACCGCTTCGGTGCTGTCGCTGGCAATCCAGGTGGGAAGCGTGTTCATGCCATACGCTTGCAGGATGGGCTGAACTTCATGGGTATCGAGCGACGTTGCTCCTTCGGCAATCGCCTGTTGCAACAGAAGATGCGCTTCTGCGGTATTAGAGGTCAGATTGCTGGGCAGTGCCGGCGTTTCGCGTAGTTGCTTCTGGTTACGTCGGTACTCCACCATATGCATAAAAGCGGTGATGGTTCCTTCCGGGGTGCGGTAGGTCGGCAGCCCGGCTTCGCTGAATAAACGTCGCGCCTCCTGCGAGGAGTGTTCGCCGCACCAGTTCGTCAGCAGAGAGACATACTTGCTGCGAGGGTGATGCTTTACCGCTTCAATTAATGCCAGTGCGCTTTCTGTGGCGGGAGCGGCAGCACTGGGCGAATGAATAACCATCAGCGCATCAAAATCCTGGCTGTGGAGCAGAATATCCAGCGTTTTAATATAGTGCTCACTGCTGGCGTCATCGCGCAGATCGAGCGGGTTAGAGATTACTACATGTTCTGGCAGCGCATCACGTAGTTTCTGGCAGGTTTCTTCGTTTAGCGTTGCCAGCTTGCCATTGCGTGACCATAAGGCATCCAGCGCCAGCGCAGCTGGCGCTGCACCGTTGCTGATAATCATCAGTCGGTCGCCACGCAATGGGCGCATATGGCTCAGGGTTTCCACTGCCGAAAACAGTTCGTGAGTGTCCTGCACTCGTAATAAACCGGCACGCTGAATAGCTGCATCCCATGCCGGGTCCATTCCTGCCGTCGTGTTGAGCAGTCGCTGTGCTGCCGGGCTACGTCCGCTTTTAATTACCAGAATCGGTTTATTACGCGAGGCACTACGGGCCGCCGAAACAAAGCGTCGCGCGTCGCTTAACTGTTCGAGATAGAGCAGGATGGCGCTGGTTTTACTGTCGCGCGCCAGATAGTCGAGCAATTCATCAACGTCGATATCCAGGCTGTCGCCGAGCGCAATAAAGTAGGAAAAGCCCATCTCACGCTGTTGCGCCCAGTCGAGGATGGTGTTGGAGACGGCAGCCGATTGCGAAATAAACGCCAGCTTGCCGCGTTTAATCGGCACAGGCGAAAAGCTGGCATTCAGACCTTGCCACGGCGCCAGTAATCCCAGACTGTTTGGTCCAAGCAGGCGCATGTTATGGCGCTGGGCGCAGGCGCGGAGATCTTCGTGTTGCGATGTCGGGGCAGAAAGAATAATGCAGGTTTTACAGCCTTTTTCGCCGAGTTCTTCCAGAAGCGCCAGATTGCGGCTGGCATTTGTACACAGCACAGCAAGGTCGGGCGTAAATGGCAGACTGGCAATATCCGGCCAGGCCAGTACGCCTTGTACCGCTTTCCAGGCCGGCGTCACCGGTAACACCGGTCCGTTAAAGCCTCCCGCCAGCAGGTTACGCATCATCAGGTAACCTGCGCGATTGGGTTTCATCGATGCGCCAATTACCGCAATCGATTTTGGTCGCAGTAGTGCTTCCAGTCCTCGCTGACTCATACCGGTCTCCCGCAGAAGTGACCGAATGATTTTAAACGCTTTCTAACTGTTCTGCTGTGATACTACCCAGATGTTGCGTTTTTCCTGCCAGATAGCGTGTTTTAAAGCGAGTGAAATGCTCGCCTAAGCTGGCCGCAGCCCTGGTATCGCCCGCCATATCTAAAAGTGCGATAGCCACTTCAGCGGTACAATATTGGCCTTCAGCCTGGGCTTCACGCAGGCGATAGGCAGAAAGCCGGGAAAGATCGACGGAAATGACGGGGAGATTATCCAGATACGGACTTTTACGAAACATCTTGCGCGCTTCCGGCCAGGTACCATCGAGCATGATAAACAGCGGTGGCTTACCGGAAGGCGGGGTGAAGATCACTTCCCGGTGCTCATCAGCATATGAGGCGGGAAAGACCACCATTGGTTGATAATCCGGGTTTTGCACCAGAGCCAGCAGTTCTTGTGATGGTTCGGTACGCGACCATTGAAACGCAACGGTATCAGGTAAAATATCAGCAATCAGACGCCCGGTGTTACTTGGCTTCATTGGCTCGGTGTCGAACATCAGCAAACAGAAGCGACTTTTTGCTTCCGCTGGGGTAATTGTCGAACAGAGACATAATTTCTCTGGCAAAAGACAGCGTTGGCAGCGACGAACGCGATTACCGCGGGCAAGAAAAGGACGTGTTGCGCGCGCAATACGTTTGGCGCGTAACTGGAGAACAGCGTTTTCGGTCATAAGAGAGCGTCGAAAAAACGCCATTGTCGCAGAGGAGAAAACGGGGCACAAGATGCGCCCCGGTAAGATTAAAGAGATTCGTTCAGCCAGCTGTCGAACGGCGCTTTCGGTACTGCGCCATTAAGCATGTCGACAACCTGACCATTTTTGAAAATCATGATCGTCGGAATACTGCGAATACCAAAGCGGCTGCTTAATTCACGTTCAGCTTCGGTATTCACTTTCACAAAGCGCACTTTACCGCTACGCTCTTGCGCAACATCTTCAAAAATTGGCGCGAAGTTACGGCAGGGGCCGCACCACGGCGCCCAGAAGTCGATCACCACAGGTAGATCATCTTTCAGCAATTTGTCGAGCGTTTCACCGGTCGCATTAATCACCTCTCCGTCAAACAAGTCGTGACCGCAGCGTCCGCATTTTGCCGCATCTTCGATCCGATCGTCGGGAATGCGATTGATGGCCTGACAATGGGTACAAACGGTATTCATAACTAACCTCGGGATGAGTAAGGAGACTTATCGGCAACGACGCCGGTATGTTTCTAATATGTTACATATTATCGGGAACATTGTTCTAGACAACAATCTGTTTTATTCAATGGGTATGATAGACGTAGGCTTTGGAACGAAATCATGGCGAACCGCGCGCACTTCGGGTAATCTGCGCGCTTCGCGCAGCGCTGGTGGAGAAAAGCATGAACGATGAAATGAAAAGCAAAAGCGGCAAGGTCAAAGTGATGTATGTCCGCAGTGATGATGATTCTGATAAACGTACCCATAACCCGCGTACCGGGAAAGGGGGCGGGCGTCCAGGAAAATCTCGTGCCGACGGTGGCCGTCGCCCCGCCCGCGATGACAAACAGAGTCAGCCCCGTGACCGCAAGTGGGAAGA
Organism: Escherichia sp. E2586; assembly: GCF_005781105.1. Lineage (NCBI taxonomy): Bacteria > Pseudomonadati > Pseudomonadota > Gammaproteobacteria > Enterobacterales > Enterobacteriaceae > Escherichia > Escherichia sp. E2586. Next base: position 581,380 of record NZ_VATN01000006.1, on the reverse strand, counting down.
GTCGCCGTGGCGCACAGTTTCCCGCGCGCCTGGTGATGATGCGCCGGAAAAGGCCGATCACGGTGGCATCAGTGGTAAAAGTTTTATTGATCCGGAAGTGTTGCGTCGTCAGCGTGCGGAAGAAACCCGCGTCTACGGCGAAAACGCATGTCAGGCACTGTTCCAGAGCCGTCCGGAAGCAATTGTTCGCGCCTGGTTTATCCAGAGCGTAACGCCACGTTTTAAAGAAGCATTGCGCTGGATGGCGGCAAACCGCAAAGCGTACCATGTGGTGGATGAAGCTGAACTGACAAAGGCGTCAGGTACGGAGCATCACGGAGGCGTGTGCTTCCTGATCAAAAAGCGTAACGGTACAACCGTGCAGCAGTGGGTAAGCAAGGCTGGTGCGCAGGATTGTGTACTGGCGCTGGAAAACGAATCTAACCCGCATAACCTGGGCGGTATGATGCGTAGCTGTGCGCACTTTGGCGTGAAAGGCGTTGTGGTGCAGGATGCGGCACTGCTGGAATCGGGGGCGGCTATTCGTACCGCAGAAGGCGGCGCAGAACATGTTCAGCCGATTACTGGCGACAACATTGTTGACGTGTTGGATGATTTCCGTCAGGCGGGCTACACCGTGGTGACCACTTCCAGCGAGCAAGGTAAACCGCTGTTCAAAACCAGTCTGCCAGAAAAAATGGTGCTGGTGCTGGGGCAGGAATATGAAGGGTTACCGGATGCCGCACGTGATCCGAACGATCTGCGCGTGAAGATTGACGGTACTGGCAACGTTGCTGGACTGAATATTTCTGTCGCAACTGGCGTTCTGCTTGGCGAATGGTGGCGTCAGAATAAAGCCTGATAAATCAGCCGGGTGGCAACTCTGCCATCCGGCATTTTCCCGCAAATTTACTCACTCTCTGCCGGTAATACAGGCATCCAGTCAATCGGCGTCTCGCCACGTTGTTCCAGCCACTGATTTGCCAGCACAAAATGGTTACAGCCAAAGAATCCACGATGCGCAGAAAGCGGTGACGGATGCGGTGCTTTCAGTACGTGATGGCGTTGCTTATCTATAATCGCCCCTTTCTTTTGCGCATGAGATCCCCACAACAAAAACACCACGCCTTCGCGATGCTGATTAATCAGGCTGATGACCTTATCAGTAAACGTCTCCCAACCGAGGCTGGCGTGGGAATGCGCCTGACCTGCGCGTACCGTCAATACGGTATTGAGCAGCAGAACGCCCTGACGCGCCCAGCTTTCGAGATAGCCATGCGCCGGGCGGGTAAAGCCTTGAACTGTATTTTCCAGCTCTTTATACATATTCAGTAATGACGGCGGAGTGGGGATACCGGGGCGAACAGAAAACGCCAGGCCGTGAGCCTGTCCGGGGCCGTGATAAGGATCCTGGCCGAGAATCACGACTTTGACATCGCCTAACTCGGTATAACGAAAGGCGTTAAAGACATCTTTTTGTGGCGGATAGATAGTGATGCCGGATTGCCGCTCGCTGGCGACGGTCTGAAGGGTATTAAGAAAATAGGGTTGTTGCTTCTCTTCAGCCAGCACGTCATGCCAGGTTAATTCGTTAGCCATCTCGCTCTCCTGCGAATCTTCAATCCGCCTAGCTTAACTGCTTCTTTCTACAGAGCAAAATCAAGCTCATTTTATAGACATAATCGACTGTAAAAAAATGTAAATTGGTAAAATTTCACACCCGCATAAGTTGATGTAAAACAATAAAATCCACTTGTCTCCACACTTGGCGTGTGTTTTTTATTGATTTAAATCAAAGAATCAGGGGTCTTTGAGGAGTATATATACACTCAAGCAACAATGGTTTTACCAATTGGCCGCGACAGGCTGATCAAATCAAATAAATTTTGCCGGGGAGGCATCACATGATTACAGGTATCCAGATTACTAAAGCCGCTAACGACGATCTGCTGAACTCTTTCTGGCTGCTGGACAGCGAAAAAGGCGAAGCGCGTTGCATCGTTGCGAAAGCAGGTTTTGCAGAAGACGAAGTGGTTGCAGTAAGCAAACTGGGTGACATTGAGTACCGTGAAGTTCCAGTAGAAGTTAAACCAGAAGTTCGCGTAGAAGGTGGTCAGCACCTGAACGTAAACGTTCTGCGTCGTGAAACTCTGGAAGATGCAGTTAAGCATCCGGAAAAATATCCGCAGCTGACCATCCGTGTATCCGGTTATGCAGTTCGCTTTAACTCTCTGACTCCGGAACAGCAGCGCGACGTTATCGCTCGTACCTTTACTGAAAGCCTGTAAGGCTTAAGTAGCAAGTTACTAAGCGGAAGAGGGCGACCTCTTCCGTTTTTTTTCATTAATAGAAAATACGTACCGCGCAATAAACCAGCAACAGTGCCAGCACGATATTTAACTGGCGACCATACTGGCGAAACAATCGCTGAAACAGATGCCCCGCCAGCGCCCAGCACACATTGCCAAACGTCCCAATCATTGCCAGCAAAACGCTGACGCCAACTACCCAGCTTAACGCCTGCGTTTGCGGCAGGACAAACGTCGATAGTGCCGTAATGCCGTACAAAATGATTTTGACGTTCACAAACTGTAGCGCAAAGCTTGCCCAAAAGCTGATCGGTTTTGCCTGAAGCCCGTCTTCCTTTGTTGGGCTGGTAGCGATTTTCCACGCCAGCCAGACAATATATGCCGCCCCCGCCCAACTCAACAGATGCACTGCCGCCGGGTCAATAACAGCCAGTGAAAACGAAATTCCCGCGCACAGTAGCATGACGATTAAAAATCCCAGACTCATCCCCGCCAGTACGCGGGTACTCTGACGAAACCCATGCGACGTGGCAGAACTAAGGGCGAGAATATTGTTTGGTCCTGGCGTGAGGGCAGTAATCAGGGTGTAGGTCCAAAAAGCACTTAAAAGGGTCGGTGTCACTTGTTATCTCCTCTGTTTTGGTAGACAGTACCCGACACAAAACATTTAAAAAAATGAATGTTTTCACATTCTAAGTTCGATATCTTTGATAGGTTTGGGATTATGGATCTGCGCCGTTTTATTACCCTAAAAACCGTGGTGGAAGAGGGTTCCTTTTTGCGAGCTTCGCAAAAATTGTGCTGCACACAATCGACGGTGACTTTTCATATTCAGCAGCTTGAGCAGGAGTTCTCGGTACAGTTATTTGAGAAAATTGGCCGACGGATGTGCCTCACTCGCGAAGGCAAAAAGCTGCTGCCGCACATCTATGAACTCACCAGAGTAATGGATACGCTTCGCGTAGCTGCCAAAAAAGAGTCGGAGCCGGACGGAGAACTGCGCGTTGTTTCGGGCGAAACGTTGCTCTCTTACCGTATGCCGGAGGTGTTGCAGCGTTTTCGGCAATGCGCACCAAAAGTGCGTTTATCATTGCAGTCACTGAACTGTTACGTGATTCGTGATGCACTACTGAATGATGAGGCAGACGTCGGCATCTTTTATCGCGTAGGGAATGATGATGCACTGAACCGACGTGAGTTGGGTGAACAATCGCTGGTGCTGGTGGCTTCACCGCAAATTGCAGATGTCGATTTTACTGAGTCGGGAAGACATAACGCCTGTAGTTTTATTATCAACGAACCACAATGTATCTTCCGCCAGATATTTGAGAGCACGCTTCGCCAGCGGCGGATCACGGTGGAAAACACCATAGAGCTTATAAGTATCGAAAGCATCAAGCGTTGTGTCGCGGCCAATATCGGTGTCAGCTACCTGCCACGCTTTGCGGTGGCAAAAGAACTTGCGAGCGGTGAATTAATTGAATTGCCCTTTGGCGAGCCGTCGCAGACCATTACAGCAATGTGCGCACACCATGCCGGAAAAGCGGTTAGCCCGGCGATGTACACTTTTATTCAGTGTGTTGAAGAGTGTTTTGTGGCTGGATAAAAAAATGCCGGGCTTAAACCCGGCATTATGATTACTCTTCTGTTGTTTGCGGTGGCACGCCCGTTCCGCTTGGTTTACGGCGCTTACCAATATTTTTGGTATCGCGATGGCGTTTTTTCACCCGCGGCTTCTCTTTCTCTTTAGCCTTTTTCTTCTCGGCGCGTTTTGCCAGTACTTTCTTCGATGGCTTGCCAGTCTGTTTCTCGCTTGGTGCACGCGTTTTCGGGCGTAACTCATCAATTACGCGAGCTTTAATTGGCTCTTCAATATAGCGACCAACTTTGCCTAGCAGCAGATGGTCATGAGCTTCCACCAGCGAAATTGCGGTGCCTTTACGACCGGCGCGAGCGGTACGACCGATACGGTGCAAATAAGTATCGCCACTGCGCGGCATATCGAAGTTAAAGACGTGGCTGACATCCGGAATGTCAATGCCGCGTGCGGCAACGTCGGTTGCAACCAGCACGTTAACGCGACCTTCGGTCAGGCGTTTAATCGCTTCATTACGCTTGCCTTGTACCATCTCACCTTCGAGATAGCAGTTGTTGATGCCCGCTTCGCGCAGCCAGTTTGCCAGCTCATGCACACGCTCACGCTTACGCACAAATACGATTGAGCGAGTCGCTTCAGGCTGTTTTAACAGATGCACCAGCAACGCGGTTTTATGCTCAAGATCATCGGCGCGGTAATACCACTGATGGATCTTTTTGCGCTCACGGGTGGACGGATTCGCAGAAACTTCCACCGGATCTTCCAGCAGACGCTCTGCAAAGTCCTGAATCGCATCGCCTTCCAGCGTTGCTGAAAAGAGCAGGGTCTGTTTACGCCAGCGCGTTTCGCCAGCAATATGTTCAATATCCTGAGCGAAGCCCATATCCAGCATACGGTCAGCTTCGTCGAGGATCAGCGTTTCAACCGCGCGGCAATCGAAGTTCTCTTCTTTTATGTATTGCAGCAGACGTCCGGTCGTGGCGACCACGATGTCCTGGTTTTCGCTGAAAACTTCTGCGTGGTTCATATAGGCCACGCCGCCGGTGATAGTGGCGATATCCAGATGCGTATGTTTCGCCAGTTCGCGGGCATGATCGGCCACCTGCATCGCCAGTTCGCGAGTTGGGGTGAGGATCAAAATACGCGGCGGACCGGATTTCTTACGTGGGAAATCGAGCAGGTGCTGCAACGCTGGCAGCAGATACGCCGCCGTTTTACCGGTGCCTGTCGGCGCAGAACCGAGTACATCACGGCCATCGAGCGCAGGCGGAATGGCGGCAGCCTGAATGGCGGTCGGGCGAGTGAAACCTTTATCCTGGAGGGCTTCTAGCAGGCTTTCGTCGAGTTCAAGTTCGGAAAAAGTCGTTACAGTCATGTTCTACCTCTGTGTGGGGCGCTGATTATAGACGTTACGGCTGCAATCTTCATCTGTTTGTATGGATATCGCTTCTCAGGTATTGTTCTTACCCGGTGCTATCGCCGTTTTTTCAGCAAGGTTTTATTTACATGTCACAGTCTACATCCGTGCTTCGTCGTAATGGATTTACTTTTAAACAGTTTTTTGTCGGCCACGAACGATGTGCGATGAAAGTGGGAACGGATGGAATTTTGCTTGGCGCATGGGCTCCGGTGGCAGGGGTAAAACGCTGCCTTGATATCGGCACTGGTAGCGGGTTGTTGGCACTGATGCTGGCGCAGCGAACCGATGACAGTGTGATGATTGATGCGGTCGAGCTTGAAAACGAAGCGGCTGCCCAGGCGCAGGAAAATATCGCCCAGTCCCCGTGGGCAGAGCGGATTAACGTCCATACAGCGGATATTCAGCAGTGGATCACACAGCAGACAGCACGCTTCGATTTAATTATCAGCAACCCGCCGTATTATCAGCAGGGAGTGGAGTGTGCGACACCTCAGCGGGAACAGGCACGCTATACCACCACGCTGGATCATCAATCCTTGCTGACCTGCGCGGCAGAGTGCATTACCGAAGAGGGATTTTTCTGCGTGGTACTGCCAGAGCAAATCGGTAATAGTTTTACGGAGCTGGCATTAAGCATGGGGTGGCATTTACGTTTGCGAACGGATGTGGCAGAAAACGAAGCGCGATTGCCGCATCGGGTGCTGCTGGCATTCTCCCCACTGGCGGGGGAGTGCTTTTGCGATCGCTTAGTCATTCGTGGGCCAGACCAGAACTATTCCGAAGCGTACACTGCGCTGACCCAGGCTTTTTATCTGTTTATGTAATGATTGACGGGGGAAAGGATCGACGGACCGGAATGCGTGAGCAGTTCCGGATAATCCAGCGTGAAATGCAACCCCCGACTCTCCTTACGCATTATTGCACAGCGAACAATCAACTCGGCAACCTGCACCAGATTACGCAGTTCCAGCAAATTATTTGATACGCGGAAGTGTGCGTAATATTCGTCTATTTCCTGTTGCAACATATTGATACGCCGCAGAGCGCGCTCAAGGCGTTTTGTTGTGCGCACAATACCTACGTAATCCCACATAAACAGGCGTAACTCATGCCAGTTATGTTGAATCACCACCAGTTCGTCAGGATTCTCAACACGGCTTTCATCCCACGGCGGTAACGTACTGACGCCACGCGCATAAGGCATACGTTTTGTAATATCTTCCGCTGCCGACCAGCCATAGACCAGACACTCCAGCAAGGAGTTAGAGGCCATGCGGTTAGCACCATGTAAGCCCGTATAACTCACTTCACCAATGGCATACAGGCCATCAACGTCCGTACGTCCATGATCGTCAACCATTACGCCGCCGCAGGTATAGTGCGCAGCAGGCACAATCGGCACCGGTTCTTTCGTGAGGTCAATACCCAACCCGAGCAACTTTTCATAGATCATCGGGAAATGCTGGCGAATAAATTCAGCGGGCTTATGGCTGATATCAAGGAACATACAATCCGCGCCGAGGCGTTTCATCTCATGGTCAATGGCGCGGGCGACAATATCGCGCGGGGCCAGTTCGCCGCGATCATCAAAATCAGGCATAAAACATGTGCCGTCCGGGCGTTTCAAATAAGCGCCTTCGCCGCGTAAGGCTTCCGTTAAAAGGAAATTCCGTGCCTGTGGATGGTACAGCGCGGTAGGGTGAAACTGATTAAATTCGAGATTGGCGACCCGGCAACCCGCACGCCAGGCCATGGCAATACCATCACCAGAGGAAATATCCGGATTGGTGGTGTACTGATAAACCTTCGACGCGCCGCCAGTTGCCAGCACCACCGCTTTAGCATGGCAAGTTTCCACGGTTTCTTTATTACGGTTCCACACCCACGCGCCGACAACCCGTCGCGTTCCAGGCAGGCCAATTTTGTCAGAAACAATCAGATCAACCGCATTGCTGCGTTCCAGCACACGAATATTCGGATGGTTCTGCGCCTTGCTCACCAGCGTGGTTTCTACTTCTCTGCCGGTGGCGTCGGCAGCATGAAGAATGCGACGGTGACTATGCCCACCTTCACGGGTCAGATGATAGCTTTTTTCGCCATTCGGCTGAACGTGGGTGTCAAACAACACTCCCTGATCGATTAGCCATTGCACGCAGGAACGCGCGTTGCTGGCGACAAATTCAACCGCATGGCGATCGCAAATGCCGGCACCAGCAATTAATGTGTCTTCCACATGCGAGTCTATGCTGTCAGTTTCATCAAACACGGCGGCGATTCCGCCCTGGGCATAAAATGTTGAGCCTTCCGTTACCGGGCCTTTGCTAAGAACGATGACCTGATGCTGGTCAGCCAGACGTAGTGCCAGTGAAAGCCCGGCTGCGCCGCTACCGATAATCAGCACATCACAAGAATGTTCAGGAAGAGTATTCATTTTGTTTGTTTAATTTACTAAACACGGTTTGGTCAGCATAGCATCACGTTGTGTAATTAAACACCTGCTATTTTAATATTTGTTACAATGGCTAAACAGGGAGATCCTGGACGGTGGAAAAAAGAGAAGTTGCTTGCTGGCGGAGGATTAGGTGGTGAAATAAAAAGGCCGTTGGGGTACTCTTCAGGCAGTTAAATGGGCATTTCTACACAGATAATGCGATGTTCAGATTCTGTAGACTTATAATGATAGATAATGATCCGTCTACAGCATGACAAACAAAAACAGATGCGTTACGGAACTTTACAAAAACGAGACACTCTAACGTTTTGCTTGCTCAAATTGCAGCTAATGGAGTGGCGTTTCGATAGCGCGTGGAAATTTGGTTTGGGGAGACTTTACCTCGGATGAGCGAGCAGTTAACGGACCAGGTCCTGGTTGAACGGGTCCAGAAGGGAGATCAGAAAGCTTTTAACTTACTGGTAGTGCGCTATCAGCATAAAGTGGCGAGTCTGGTTTCCCGCTATGTGCCGTCGGGTGATGTTCCCGATGTGGTACAAGAAGCTTTTATTAAAGCCTATCGTGCGCTGGATTCGTTCCGGGGAGATAGTGCTTTTTATACATGGCTGTATCGGATCGCTGTAAATACAGCGAAAAATTACCTGGTTGCTCAGGGGCGTCGTCCACCTTCCAGTGATGTGGATGCCATTGAAGCTGAAAACTTCGAAAGTGGTGGCGCGCTGAAAGAAATTTCGAACCCTGAGAACTTAATGTTGTCAGAAGAACTGAGACAGATAGTTTTCCGAACTATTGAGTCCCTCCCGGAAGATTTACGCATGGCAATAACCTTGCGGGAGCTGGATGGCCTGAGCTATGAAGAGATAGCCGCTATCATGGATTGTCCGGTAGGTACGGTGCGTTCACGTATCTTCCGAGCGAGGGAAGCTATTGATAACAAAGTTCAACCGCTTATCAGGCGTTGACGATAGCGGGATACTGGATAAGGGTATTAGGCATGCAGAAAGAACAACTTTCCGCTTTAATGGATGGCGAAACGCTGGATAGTGAGCTGCTCAACGAACTGGCTCACAACCCGGAAATGCAGAAAACCTGGGAAAGCTATCACTTAATCCGTGACTCTATGCGGGGTGATACTCCTGAGTTGCTTCATTTCGATATCTCATCGCGCGTGATGGCCGCCATTGAAGAAGAGCCAGTTCGTCAACCGACGATATTGATCCCAGAGGCCCAGCCTGCTCCGCATCAATGGCAGAAAATGCCATTCTGGCAGAAAGTACGTCCATGGGCGGCACAGCTTACCCAAATGGGCGTAGCGGCATGTGTATCGCTTGCAGTTATCGTTGGCGTCCAGCACTATAATGGACAATCTGAAACGTCCCAGCAGCCCGAAACACCGGTATTCAATACTCTGCCGATGATGGGGAAAGCCAGTCCGGTAAGTCTGGGAGTACCTTCTGAAGCGACCGCAAACAATGGTCAACAGCAGCAGGTACAGGAGCAGCGTCGTCGCATTAATGCCATGTTGCAGGATTACGAACTGCAACGTCGACTCCACTCCGAACAGCTTCAGTTTGAGCAGGCACAAACACAGCAAGCCGCTGTACAGGTGCCAGGAATTCAAACTTTAGGAACGCAATCGCAGTAATGAAGCAACTTTGGTTTGCCATGTCATTAGTGACAGGTAGCCTGTTATTCTCTGCTAACGCCTCGGCCACTCCCGCGTCCGGGGCGTTATTACAGCAGATGAACCTGGCTAGCCAGTCACTGAATTACGAGCTGTCATTCATCAGCATCAATAAACAAGGTGTTGAGTCTCTGCGTTATCGACATGCACGCCTCGATAACCGTCCGCTTGCTCAGTTGTTGCAAATGGATGGCCCGCGCCGGGAAGTGGTACAGCGCGGCAATGAAATCAGCTACTTTGAGCCGGGCCTTGAACCGTTTACTCTTAATGGCGATTACATTGTTGATTCTCTGCCATCGCTCATTTATACCGATTTCAAACGCCTTTCTCCTTACTACGACTTTATCTCCGTGGGACGCACGCGTATTGCTGATCGTCTTTGCGAAGTCATTCGCGTAGTCGCCCGTGATGGTACACGCTACAGCTACATTGTGTGGATGGACACCGAATCGAAATTACCGATGCGGGTTGATCTCCTTGATCGCGATGGTGAAACGCTGGAACAATTTCGCGTGATTGCTTTTAACGTCAATCAGGATATCAGCAGCAGTATGCAGACGCTGGCGAAGGCAAATTTGCCGCCGTTGCTTTCTGTTCCTGTAGGTGAAAAAGCCAAATTCAACTGGACTCCAACCTGGTTGCCGCAGGGGTTTAGCGAAGTCTCCAGTAGCCGACGCCCGTTGCCCACGATGGACAATATGCCCATCGAATCACGTCTCTATTCCGACGGCTTGTTCAGCTTCTCGGTAAACGTTAACCGCGCGACGCCATCGAGCACCGATCAGATGTTGCGTACCGGACGCCGAACAGTCAGCACCAGCATACGTGACAACGCGGAAATCACTATTGTTGGTGAACTACCGCCGCAAACGGCGAAACGCATTGCCGAGAACATTAAGTTCGGGGCAGCGCAATGATCAAAGAGTGGGCTACCGTGGTCTCCTGGCAAAACGGGCAGGCGCTGGTCAGTTGTGATGTCAAAGCCTCATGCAGCAGCTGCGCTTCCCGCGCTGGCTGCGGCAGTCGCGTGTTGAATAAACTTGGTCCGCAAACCACACATACCATCGTCGTACCCTGTGATGAACCGTTAGTGCCGGGGCAAAAAGTCGAATTAGGAATCGCTGAAGGTAGCCTGCTTAGTTCCGCATTACTGGTTTATATGTCGCCACTGTTGGGATTATTCCTTGTTGCTTCGTTATTTCAGCTACTCTTTGCTTCAGACATCGCGGCGTTATGCGGCGCAATTCTTGGTGGCGTTGGTGGATTCCTGATTGCGCGCGGCTTCTCGCGAAAGTTTGCTGCCCGGGCTGAATGGCAACCGATCATTTTAAGCGTGGCATTGCCGCCAGGTCTTGTGCGGTTTGAAACATCTTCGGAAGACGCGAGCCAGTGATTTCACTGGCTTTGTTGCATTTTGCATAACAAATGCGAGGACGTTTCCAGATACTACAATCCATACGGTATGAACATTTCCTCGCCTCAATGTTGTAGTGTAGAATGCGGCCTTTCTATTAATACAGACGTTAAGCTCAGAACAGCGACTTCTAAAAGCCTGGTTAACCGGGCGTTAAGGCACAATAATCATACTTTATGAAGAATATACGTAACTTTTCGATCATAGCTCACATTGACCACGGTAAATCGACGCTGTCTGACCGTATTATCCAGATCTGCGGTGGCCTGTCTGACCGTGAAATGGAGGCGCAGGTTCTCGATTCCATGGATCTTGAGCGTGAGCGTGGCATTACCATCAAAGCGCAAAGCGTGACGCTGGACTACAAAGCGTCTGACGGTGAAACCTATCAGCTTAACTTTATCGACACTCCAGGGCACGTTGACTTCTCCTATGAAGTTTCCCGTTCGCTGGCCGCCTGCGAAGGCGCATTGCTGGTGGTTGACGCCGGGCAGGGCGTAGAAGCGCAAACCCTGGCAAACTGCTACACCGCCATGGAAATGGATCTCGAAGTGGTGCCGGTACTGAACAAGATTGACTTACCGGCAGCCGATCCTGAACGCGTGGCGGAAGAAATTGAAGATATCGTTGGTATCGACGCCACCGATGCGGTGCGCTGTTCAGCGAAAACCGGCGTGGGCGTGCAGGACGTTCTCGAACGTCTGGTGCGCGACATTCCGCCGCCGGAAGGCGATCCAGAAGGTCCGTTACAGGCGCTGATTATCGACTCCTGGTTCGATAACTACCTGGGCGTGGTTTCACTTATCCGTATTAAAAACGGCACCTTGCGTAAGGGCGACAAAGTGAAAGTTATGAGCACCGGGCAGACCTATAACGCCGACCGCCTGGGGATCTTCACGCCGAAACAGGTTGATCGTACTGAACTGAAATGCGGCGAAGTAGGCTGGCTGGTGTGTGCGATCAAAGACATCCACGGTGCACCGGTAGGCGATACCTTAACGCTGGCGCGTAATCCGGCAGAAAAAGCGTTGCCTGGGTTTAAGAAAGTTAAACCGCAGGTATATGCCGGTCTGTTCCCGGTAAGTTCCGACGACTATGAAGCCTTCCGTGACGCGTTGGGCAAACTCAGCCTGAACGACGCTTCACTGTTCTATGAGCCAGAAAGCTCAACGGCGCTGGGCTTTGGTTTCCGCTGCGGCTTCCTCGGCCTGTTGCACATGGAGATCATTCAGGAACGTCTGGAACGTGAATACGATCTTGACCTGATTACCACAGCACCGACAGTAGTGTATGAAGTTGAAACTACGGCAAAAGAAGTTATCTACGTCGACAGCCCATCCAAGCTGCCAGCGGTAAATAACATCTACGAACTGCGCGAGCCGATTGCAGAGTGTCACATGCTGCTGCCGCAAGCGTATCTCGGTAACGTCATTACCTTGTGCGTTGAAAAACGCGGTGTACAGACCAACATGGTCTATCACGGAAACCAGGTAGCGCTGACGTACGAGATCCCGATGGCGGAAGTGGTGCTTGATTTCTTCGACCGACTGAAATCAACCTCGCGTGGCTATGCGTCTTTGGATTACAACTTCAAACGCTTCCAGGCTTCTGACATGGTGCGTGTTGACGTCTTAATCAACGGTGAACGTGTTGATGCGTTGGCATTGATCACCCACCGTGATAATTCGCAAAACCGTGGTCGTGAGCTGGTGGAGAAGATGAAAGATCTGATCCCACGCCAGCAGTTTGATATCGCTATTCAGGCAGCGATTGGAACGCACATCATTGCGCGTTCTACCGTGAAGCAGCTGCGTAAAAACGTACTGGCTAAATGCTATGGTGGTGATATCAGCCGTAAGAAAAAGCTGCTGCAGAAACAGAAAGAAGGTAAGAAACGTATGAAGCAGATCGGTAACGTTGAGCTGCCGCAGGAAGCGTTCCTTGCCATTCTGCACGTCGGCAAAGACAACAAATAACCCTTAGGAGTTGGCATGGCGAATATGTTTGCCCTGATTCTGGTGATTGCCACACTGGTGACGGGCATTTTATGGTGCGTGGATAAATTCTTTTTCGCACCTAAACGACGGGAACGTCAGGCAGCGGCGCAAGCGGCTGCCGGGGATTCACTGGATAAAGCAACACTGAAAAAGGTTGCGCCGAAGCCAGGCTGGCTGGAAACCGGGGCTTCTGTATTTCCGGTGCTGGCTATCGTATTGATTGTGCGTTCATTTATTTATGAACCGTTCCAGATCCCGTCAGGTTCGATGATGCCGACTCTGTTAATCGGTGACTTCATTCTGGTAGAGAAATTTGCTTACGGCATTAAAGATCCTATTTACCAGAAAACATTGGTCGAAACCGGTCATCCGAAACGTGGCGATATCGTGGTCTTCAAATACCCGGAAGATCCGAAGCTTGATTACATCAAGCGAGCGGTAGGTTTACCGGGCGATAAAGTCACTTATGATCCGGTCGCGAAAGAAGTGACCATTCAGCCTGGATGCAGTTCTGGTCAAGCGTGTGAAAACGCGCTGCCGGTAACTTATTCCAACGTTGAACCGAGCGATTTCGTACAGACCTTCTCGCGTCGTAACGGCGGGGAAGCGACCAGTGGCTTCTTTGAAGTGCCGAAAAACGAAACCAAAGAAAATGGTATTCGTCTTTCCGAACGTAAAGAGACGTTGGGCGATGTAACGCATCGTATCCTGACTGTGCCAATCGCCCAGGATCAGGTAGGGATGTATTACCAGCAACCAGGACAACAACTGGCAACCTGGATTGTCCCGCCGGGTCAATACTTCATGATGGGCGATAACCGCGACAACAGCGCGGACAGCCGTTACTGGGGCTTTGTGCCGGAAGCGAATCTGGTAGGTCGGGCAACGGCAATCTGGATGAGTTTCGATAAGCAAGAAGGTGAATGGCCGACAGGTGTGCGCTTAAGTCGCATTGGCGGCATCCATTAATTGCTGCTTCTCGTTCACGTTGTCGTCATTCTGGCGGCAACGTGAATTATTTATGAGATAAATCTCCCCAGGCTAACGACATCCCTTATCGTTGTGTATAGAATATTCCCCCGAAGTTTAAGGTTGGCGCCTTCTGGTTGCCACGGCACACGAAACAGCGTTGGTTTCCATATATGGCGTAATGAATCCGCGACAAAGCGGTTAACAGAGCCTATGTGTATCAGGTCTGTTTCGTGTGCTGAATTGTTGACGCATTTATTTATTGGTATCGCATGAACCCCATCGTAATTAATCGGCTTCAACGGAAGCTGGGCTACACTTTTAATCATCAGGAACTGCTGCAGCAGGCATTAACTCACCGCAGCGCCAGCAGCAAACATAACGAGCGTTTAGAATTTTTAGGCGACTCAATCTTGAGCTACGTTATCGCTAATGCGTTGTATCACCGTTTCCCGCGTGTGGATGAAGGCGATATGAGCCGGATGCGCGCCACGTTGGTCCGTGGCAATACGCTGGCAGAACTGGCACGCGAATTTGAGTTAGGCGAGTGCTTGCGTTTAGGGCCGGGTGAACTTAAAAGCGGTGGATTTCGTCGCGAGTCAATTCTCGCCGACACCGTCGAAGCATTAATTGGCGGCGTATTCCTCGACAGTGATATTCAAACTGTCGAGAAGTTAATCCTTAACTGGTATCAAACCCGTCTGGACGAAATTAGCCCAGGCGATAAACAAAAAGATCCGAAAACGCGCTTGCAAGAATATTTGCAGGGTCGCCATCTGCCGCTGCCGACTTATCTGGTAGTTCAGGTACGTGGCGAAGCACACGATCAGGAATTTACTATCCACTGCCAGGTCAGCGGCCTGAGTGAACCGGTGGTTGGCACAGGTTCAAGCCGTCGTAAGGCTGAGCAGGCTGCCGCCGAACAGGCGTTGAAAAAACTGGAGCTGGAATGAGCATCGATAAAAGTTACTGCGGATTTATTGCCATCGTCGGACGTCCGAACGTTGGCAAATCCACGCTGCTGAACAAACTGTTGGGGCAGAAAATCTCCATCACTTCCCGCAAAGCGCAGACAACGCGTCACCGCATTGTGGGTATCCATACTGAAGGCGCGTATCAGGCGATCTACGTCGATACCCCGGGCCTGCATATGGAAGAGAAGCGTGCTATTAACCGCCTGATGAACAAAGCGGCGAGCAGCTCCATTGGCGACGTTGAGCTGGTGATTTTTGTCGTTGAAGGCACCCGTTGGACGCCGGACGATGAAATGGTGCTCAACAAGCTGCGTGATGGCAAAGCGCCGGTGATCCTCGCGGTGAACAAAGTGGACAACGTGCAGGAGAAAGCCGATCTGCTGCCGCACCTGCAGTTCCTTGCAAGCCAGATGAATTTCCTCGATATCGTGCCAATCTCCGCCGAAACCGGACTTAACGTTGACACTATCGCGGCAATCGTGCGCAAACACCTGCCGGAAGCGACGCATCACTTCCCGGAAGATTACATCACCGACCGCTCACAGCGGTTTATGGCCTCTGAAATCATCCGTGAAAAACTGATGCGTTTCCTCGGCGCAGAACTGCCGTACTCCGTGACCGTGGAGATCGAACGTTTTGTCACCAATGAACGTGGTGGTTACGACATCAACGGTTTGATTCTCGTTGAGCGTGAAGGGCAGAAGAAGATGGTCATTGGCAACAAAGGGGCCAAGATTAAAACCATCGGCATTGAAGCGCGTAAAGACATGCAGGAAATGTTCGAAGCGCCTGTCCATCTTGAACTGTGGGTAAAAGTGAAATCCGGCTGGGCCGACGACGAACGCGCACTGCGTAGTCTCGGTTACGTTGACGATCTTTAATTAGCATACTCTATGACTTTCGAGGTGCAGGAAGGCGGCAAGACCGTGAATCCCTGGGAGCTTACTAAAGTAAGTGACCAGGGTGAACGGGTGCAGCCAAGGCACCTGCAACTTGAAAGGCGACGAGTATGATGGAAGGCTGGCAGCGCGCATTCGTATTGCATAGTCGCCCGTGGAGCGAAACCAGCCTGATGCTGGACGTCTTCACGGAGGAATCGGGTCGCGTGCGTCTGGTTGCCAAAGGCGCACGTTCTAAACGCTCTACCCTGAAAGGTGCATTACAGCCTTTCACGCCTCTCTTGCTTCGCTTCGGTGGGCGCGGTGAAGTCAAAACACTGCGCAGTGCTGAAGCTGTCTCATTGGCACTGCCATTAAGTGGTATCACGCTTTACAGCGGTCTGTACATCAACGAGCTTCTCTCCCGCGTGCTGGAATACGAGACGCGCTTCTCGGAACTCTTTTTCGATTACTTACACTGCATCCAGTCTCTGGCTGGGGCTACTGGCACACCGGAACCCGCGTTGCGCCGCTTTGAGCTGGCATTGCTCGGGCATCTGGGTTATGGCGTCAATTTTACCCATTGTGCAGGTAGCGGCGAACCGGTGGATGACACCATGACGTATCGTTATCGCGAAGAAAAAGGGTTTATCGCAAGCGTCGTTATCGACAATAAAACCTTCACCGGGAGGCAGTTGAAAGCGTTACACACGCGGGAATTTCCTGACGCAGACACATTGCGTGCCGCGAAACGCTTTACCCGCATGGCGCTTAAGCCGTATCTTGGCGGTAAACCATTAAAAAGCAGGGAACTGTTCCGGCAGTTTATACCTAAGCGAACAGTGCAAACACATAATGACTGATGAGGATTGTCATGGCTGAATTACTGTTGGGCGTCAACATTGACCATATCGCAACGCTGCGTAATGCACGTGGTACTGCTTACCCCGATCCGGTGCAGGCCGCGTTTATTGCCGAGCAGGCTGGCGCGGATGGCATTACCGTGCATTTGCGTGAAGATCGTCGCCACATTACTGACCGCGACGTGCGCATCCTGCGTCAGACGCTGGATACCCGCATGAATCTGGAAATGGCGGTGACCGAAGAGATGCTGGCGATTGCCATTGAGACGAAGCCTCATTTTTGCTGCCTGGTACCGGAAAAGCGCCAGGAAGTGACAACTGAAGGTGGCCTGGACGTCGCAGGTCAGCGTGACAAAATGCGCGATGCCTGTAAACGTCTGGCGGATGCCGGGATTCAGGTTTCTCTGTTTATCGACGCAGATGAAGAGCAGATCAAAGCTGCAGCAGAGGTAGGTGCCCCGTTTATCGAGATCCATACTGGTTGTTATGCCGATGCTAAAACTGACGCTGAACAGGCGCAAGAGTTGGCGCGCATTGCTAAAGCCGCGACCTTTGCTGCAAGTCTCGGTCTGAAAGTTAACGCCGGCCACGGTCTGACCTATCACAACGTGAAGGCCATTGCCGCCATTCCTGAGATGCATGAACTGAATATCGGCCATGCCATTATTGGTCGTGCAGTGATGACCGGACTGAAAGATGCGGTGGCAGAAATGAAGCGTCTGATGCTGGAAGCGCGTGGCTAATGGCAATATTAGGTTTAGGCACGGATATCGTGGAGATCGCTCGCATTGAAGCGGTGCTTGCCCGATCCGGTGAGCGCCTTGCTCGCCGCGTATTAAGCGATAACGAATGGGAAATCTGGAAAACGCACCAACAGCCAGTGCGTTTTCTGGCGAAGCGTTTTGCTGTGAAAGAAGCGGCGGCAAAAGCGTTTGGAACCGGGATCCGCAATGGTCTGGCGTTTAATCAGTTTGAAGTGTTCAACGATGAGCTTGGTAAGCCACGGTTGCGACTGTGGGGCGAGGCATTAAAACTGGCGGAAAAGCTGGGCGTCGCACATATGCATGTGACGCTGGCAGATGAACGTCATTATGCTTGCGCCACGGTAATTATTGAAAGTTAAAATAATACCGTTCTCTTTATAAAGTAAAACCCCCGAACTGGTAAGGAACGGGGGTTTTACTTTATAACTTTAATTTTGTACAGCATGCACCCTCAACAACAGCGATTATGGATCAGGGTGGTTATCTTTTACAAGCAACTTGCAATCTTTATCATAAAAACTCGAGCCTTTACGAAGAAAGCGATATTGATGGAAATATTAACGTGACCGCAAATTCGTAAGTACATTAAAATTGGTTTCGTTATTGGCGATTTTGCTGTGCTTTACACCATGCCACTGAATTCCCCCATTGAAACGAGTGGTGTCGTCAAAGCTCTGGTGTGGAGTGCAGCATGCATCCTCAATAACTCGCACGTTCAGTTTTGGGGAGATGTAAGGGCTAATCTGAACGGCTGCATTCCTTGTTTAAGGAAAAACGAATGGCTGATTGTCGATACCTGTTTAAACGGGTCATTAAAGTCATCATTGCTGTTTTACAGCTGATCCTTCTGTTCTTATAACACAAGGAAACGTACTTAAGGCGCGTCAGGTTAACCAGCCAGGCGCGCCTTTAATAATTATAAATAAACGTCTGCGCAGATATTATATGAATTCATTTGATAAATGATTATGCTGTTGTCATCATTTTAATAAATATAATAGCGTTAAGCTTTTGTCTATAAATAATTAATATTCTACTTCAGGAGCAGAATATTAAATTTTATCTGCGTGATGCATTAGCACAAATTTATCCCACAACTGCTCTTCTGTCTCGACATGCGCCGGATCCTTCACAATAGTATTAGGGATCGGACACACCTTCTGGCAGGTTGGCGTCTCGTAGTGACCTACGCATTCGGTACACTTATCGCTGTTAATCTCGTAGATATGATCACCCATTGAAATCGCCTCATTCGGGCATTCAGGTTCACACATATCACAATTGATGCATTTTTTAGTGATTAACAGCGCCATAAGGAAACTCTCAAAACAACACAAACCGGGCGGGCATTATACGCGCATTCTTTGCTCAAACCAGTTTTTTCACCAGTGCCTCGCTGTGGCGAATGCGCTCAGGGGCCAGTTCCAGGTCCTGCTGAATTAGCGCAATGAACAGCAAATCTGTAAGCATTCCCTGAGCGTGACAAGCGGAGATCGATGCACTATTCGTCGCCTGTTCTTCGGCAATCGTATACAGGCAGTGGGACGCTCGTTGTTGCAGAGCATTCGGCGTGAAACCGGTAATTGCCAGCACCTTTCCACCCACGCGCAGCATCTCATCTGCCGCGAGATTTAACTCACGTCGTACACCAGTGTAAGAGATGGCTAATAACAGGTCGTCCGGTGAAGATGCCTGTACAGTAGCGAGCAACGCATGCATATCGCGTTCTGCGGCAGCATTGAAACCAATCTTCATCAGTTTCCAGGCAAAGTTTTGCGCTACCAGACCCGAAGCACCAATGCCAGTTAAAATAATCCGCCTCGCAGAACGCAGCATCACCACGCATTCATGCAATTTCTCTTCACTGTTAACGTTCAGCGTCGCATACATGGCTGCCGTGTTTTCTTTTATGAGTTTTTCACCCACCAGTCGCAGCGGATCATCACCGCGAATTTGGTTATGAATGGGGACAGAAGGGGATTCCGGCTGGCTCGCCAGAGCTTCGCTTAACGCCAGTTTTAAGGCTGGAAAACCTTTATAGCCGAGTTTTTGTGCGAATTTCACCACGCTGGATTGACTGACCCCAGCTTCGTTGGCCAATTGCTGCGAACTTAAATGGCGCGCCGTATCAGGTTGTAGCAGGAGATAGTCCGCCAGTTTTTTATCACTCTGGGCAAGCTGCTGGTAACGCTGACGAATACGAAGTAAGCCGTTCATATCTTTCCTCGCGATGAAATAATGGCGACAACAGGCAATATGAGACATAAGCGAGTGAATATTATATTCCATAGCTTGTAAGATCTATGAATTAAAAATTCCATTCAGCATTATACGGTAGATTGTTGCCGGAAAAGTGATGATCTATCTGTTAGGCTATGTAGTAGCGATGATTAATCAGGATGTTTCAGTCCAGAGGAGTATGGTTTGGCAACTCACGAGCGTCGTGTGGTGTTTTTTGACTTAGATGGAACATTGCATCAACAGGATATGTTCGGTAGTTTTCTGCGCTACTTACTGCGTCGCCAACCGCTGAATACACTGCTTGTCCTGCCGCTATTGCCGGTTATTGCCATGGCATTATTGATAAAAGGCCGTGCTGCGCGCTGGCCGATGAGTCTGCTATTGTGGGGATGCACTTTTGGTCACAGCGAAGCGCGTTTACAGGCATTACAAGCCGATTTTGTACACTGGTTTCGCGACAATGTTACTGCCTTTCCGCTGGTGCAAGAGCGCCTGACCACCTACTTGCTCAGTTCCGATGCTGATATCTGGTTGATTACCGGTTCTCCACAGCCGCTGGTTGAGGCGGTCTATTTCGATACGCCCTGGTTACCGCGGGTGAATCTTATCGCCAGCCAAATTCAGCGTGGTTATGGCGGCTGGGTATTGACAATGCGTTGCCTCGGGCATGAGAAGGTCGCGCAACTGGAACGCAAAATCGGCACGCCACTGCGGTTGTACAGTGGTTACAGCGACAGTAATCAGGACAACCCGCTGCTTTATTTCTGCCAGCATCGTTGGCGAGTAACCCCGCGCGGTGAACTCCAGCAACTGGAATAGAGTAAAGCATAGCGTCCGTGTATAATGCGCCGCGCTTTTATAACCGGAGTTTTCTTTTTGTCTGAAGTCGAATTTAGTCACGAATACTGGATGCGCCATGCTATGACGCTGGCAAAGCGTGCCTGGGACGAGCGGGAAGTACCGGTCGGCGCGGTATTGGTGCATAACAACCGGGTAATCGGCGAGGGCTGGAATCGTCCGATTGGTCGGCATGATCCTACCGCGCACGCTGAAATCATGGCCCTGCGTCAGGGCGGTCTGGTGATGCAAAATTATCGCCTGATCGACGCCACATTATATGTCACGCTGGAGCCGTGTGTGATGTGCGCCGGAGCGATGATTCACAGCCGGATTGGTCGTGTAGTTTTTGGTGCACGAGATGCGAAAACGGGGGCTGCCGGATCATTAATGGATGTGTTGCACCATCCGGGCATGAATCACCGGGTGGAAATCACGGAAGGGATATTGGCGGAAGAGTGTGCAGCGCTGCTCAGCGACTTCTTTCGCATGCGCCGTCAGGAAATCAAAGCGCAGAAAAAAGCGCAATCTTCTGCGGATTAATTTTGCTTCTTTTCACTTCCCTTCCTGGAAAACAGCAGCGAAGGGGAGTGTGTCAGGTAGTTAGATGACGACTGTGAAAGAAACGAGAGAAAAGGAAATTTCCCTTTACTCAATTCTGTTGGCGACACTGCCGGATAATCCTGAGCCAGCTGCATCGCCGCTTCTGTTGCCTGCTTTTCTTTCTCTTGCAGATACCCCACCAGACTAATCTGATACTTACGGATATTCTCGACATAGGCGTAAGCTTCATGTCCCCGCGCATAACCGTAAGTCAGCTTGCTGTAATAGGGTTTCTGGCTAAGTAAAGGCAGACGTTGTTTAACATCGGTCCAACTGTCTGGATTACCTTTGGTTTTTGCCGTCAGGGCGCGAGCATCCAGCATATGCGCATAACCCATATTGTAAGCGGCGAGCGCAAACCAAATCCGTTCATTTTCTGGCACGCTTTCCGGCACTTTACTCATCATATCCTGCAAATAACGCGCGCCGCCGCTGATGCTTTGTTCAGCATCGGTACGATCGGTAATGCCCAGGCTTTGCGCGGTATTTTTGGTCAACATCATCATGCCGCGCACACCGGTCGGCGAGGTGGCCTGCGCGTCCCAATGTGATTCCTGGTAAGCAATAGCCGCCAGCAAACGCCAGTCAATTTCCTCGGCGTATTTCTCAAATAAAGGTTTTAATTGTGGCAGCACCGCATCGACGGCGCGTAAAAATGTGCGCGTATCGACATAATCAAAATCATCGCCATGCCCCAGGTATTTCTCTTCAATGCGTGCCAGCGTGCCGTCCTCATTCATTTTGTTGAAGAAGTCGAGCAGAGCTGCGGAAAGGGTATTATCGTCATCTAACTGGCTAAACCAGGTCACTGGTTGTTCATCGGTGATATCGAGTGCCACGGCGAGTTCCGGATGAACTCGCTGGAACAGGCTGATGGCGACAGAATCAGCAATGGTGTAATCCAGCTTACCTCCGATGACATCTTCCAGTAATTCCGCTGAGCCTTTTTTGTCGTCCACCTTCCAGCTTAAATCCGGGAATTTAGTTTCTTTCAGTCTTTGTAGATCGTTAACGACGACGTGTCCTGGTGCGATGGAGAGCTGTTCCGCCGTCAAATTGCCCAGCGTGCGTGGGCGATATTGACCCACTTTGTAAACCAGTTGTTGTGATACGGAATAATAGGTAGGACCAGGCTGATAGTTTTTTACCCGCTCACTGTTATAAACCAGACCTGCTGCCAGCAGGTCGGCGTTGCCGTTGTCGAGATCGTCAAACAACTGGCTGATATTCTGCCGTACGGTCACTTTCAGTTTCACGCCGAGGTAGTCGGCAAATTGTTTGGCCAACTCATAATCCAGCCCGGAAGATTTACCGTTAATCTCATTCCATGTGAGGGGAGTATGAATGGTGCTCACGCGCAATTCTCCCCGCGCTTGAATGGCGGCGATACGGTTGTCGGCTTTACCAAACCAAGGAATAGATGGCCAGAGAGCTACCGCGAGAAGCAGTGCCAGAATGCCAATGAACAGATAATTAATCTTTAATTTTTTCAATTAGTTAATTCTCTGTGTCGTTCGTGTCCTGGCTTGAAAAAACGATATGCTAAACAAAGGTATAATCATCAATGAGCGGCATTTTGCGTAAACCTGTGCCAGTTGGCAACTTATTACAACCATTGGCGGCACGCGTTGCTAATTCACGATGGTGATTTTATTTCCACGCAAACGGTTTCGTCAGCGCAGCAGATTCTTTATAATGACGCCCGTTTCCCCCCCTTGGGTACACCGAAAGCTTAGAAGACGAGAGACTTATGATGGAAATTCTGCGTGGTTCGCCTGCACTGTCGGCATTCCGAATCAATAAACTGCTGGCGCGTTTTCAGGCTGCCAGGCTCCCGGTTCACAACATTTACGCCGAGTATGTCCATTTTGCTGACCTCAATGCGCCGTTAAACGAAGAAGCGCACGCGCAACTTGAACGCCTGTTGAAATATGGTCCGGCACTCGCCAGCCATGCCCCGGAAGGCAAATTACTGCTGGTGACCCCGCGCCCAGGCACCATCTCTCCCTGGTCTTCAAAAGCGACCGATATCGCCCATAACTGCGGGCTGCAACAGGTAAACCGCCTTGAGCGCGGCGTGGCTTACTATGTAGAAGCCGCTACGCTGACCAATGAACAGTGGCAGCAGGTTACCGCTGAACTACACGACCGTATGATGGAAACGGTCTTTTTTGCTTTAGATGATGCAGAGCAGCTGTTTGCGCATCATCAACCGACTCCAGTCACCAGCGTTGATTTACTGGGGCAGGGCCGTCAGGCGCTGATCGACGCTAACCTGCGTCTCGGCCTGGCACTGGCGGACGATGAAATTGACTATCTGCAGGATGCTTTCACAAAGCTTGGTCGTAATCCGAACGACATCGAGCTGTATATGTTCGCCCAGGCGAACTCTGAGCACTGCCGCCACAAAATTTTTAACGCCGACTGGATTATCGACGGTGAACAGCAGCCGAAATCGCTGTTTAAGATGATCAAAAACACCTTCGAAACCACGCCGGATCACGTTCTCTCAGCTTATAAAGATAACGCCGCGGTGATGGAAGGTTCTGAAGTTGGCCGCTACTTTGCCGACCACGAAACGGGCCGCTACGATTTCCATCAGGAACCGGCGCACATCCTGATGAAAGTCGAAACTCACAACCACCCGACGGCGATTTCTCCGTGGCCGGGCGCGGCGACGGGGTCTGGCGGTGAAATCCGTGATGAAGGTGCCACCGGACGCGGCGCGAAGCCGAAAGCCGGTCTGGTCGGTTTCTCCGTTTCCAACCTGCGTATTCCTGGCTTTGAACAGCCGTGGGAAGAAGATTTCGGTAAGCCTGAGCGCATTGTCACCGCGCTGGACATCATGACCGAAGGTCCGCTGGGCGGCGCGGCATTTAACAACGAATTTGGTCGTCCGGCACTGAACGGCTACTTCCGTACTTATGAAGAAAAAGTGAACAGCCACAACGGCGAAGAGCTGCGCGGTTATCACAAACCGATCATGCTGGCGGGCGGGATCGGCAACATTCGCGCCGATCACGTACAAAAAGGCGAGATCAACGTTGGTGCGAAGCTGGTCGTTCTCGGCGGTCCGGCAATGAACATTGGTCTTGGCGGCGGTGCGGCGTCTTCTATGGCGTCTGGTCAATCTGATGCCGACCTCGACTTTGCTTCTGTTCAGCGCGACAACCCGGAAATGGAACGTCGTTGCCAGGAAGTGATCGACCGTTGCTGGCAGCTTGGTGATGCCAACCCAATCCTGTTTATCCACGACGTTGGCGCAGGCGGTCTTTCTAACGCGATGCCGGAACTGGTAAGCGACGGCGGGCGCGGCGGTAAATTTGAACTGCGCGACATCCTGAGCGACGAACCGGGCATGAGCCCGCTGGAAATCTGGTGTAACGAATCCCAGGAACGTTACGTGCTGGCGGTTGCTGCCGATCAGTTACCGCTGTTTGACGAACTGTGTAAGCGTGAACGCGCGCCCTACGCGGTGATTGGTGAAGCGACCGAAGAACTGCATCTTTCTCTGCACGATCGTCATTTTGATAATCAGCCGATCGATCTGCCGCTGGACGTACTGCTTGGTAAAACACCGAAGATGACCCGCGATGTGCAAACGCTGAAAGCGAAAGGCGACGCGCTGGTCCGTGAAGGGATCACCATTGCTGACGCGGTGAAACGTGTGCTGCATCTGCCGACCGTGGCGGAGAAAACCTTCCTTGTGACCATTGGCGACCGTAGCGTAACCGGCATGGTGGCGCGCGATCAGATGGTTGGCCCGTGGCAGGTGCCGGTCGCTAACTGTGCGGTCACTACTGCCAGCCTCGACAGCTACTACGGTGAAGCGATGGCAATTGGCGAACGTGCGCCAGTTGCGCTGCTGGATTTCGCCGCTTCTGCCCGTCTGGCGGTCGGTGAAGCGTTAACCAACATCGCCGCAACACAAATTGGCGATATCAAACGCATCAAACTTTCCGCCAACTGGATGGCGGCGGCAGGCCACCCTGGCGAAGATGCTGGCCTGTATGAAGCTGTTAAAGCGGTGGGCGAAGAGCTTTGTCCGGCGCTGGGCCTGACGATCCCGGTGGGTAAAGATTCAATGTCGATGAAAACCCGCTGGCAGGAAGGTAACGAAGAGCGTGAAATGACGTCGCCGCTGTCGCTGGTCATTTCTGCATTTGCCCGCGTGGAAGATGTGCGTCACACCATCACGCCGCAGCTTTCTACCGAAGATAACGCACTGTTGCTGATTGATCTGGGCCTTGGCAATAATGCGCTGGGCGCAACGGCGCTGGCGCAGGTTTATCGTCAGCTTGGCGACAAACCGGCTGATGTGCGCGACGTCGCACAACTGAAAGGCTTCTATGACGCGATTCAGGCGCTGGTTGCACAGCGTAAGCTGCTCGCGTACCACGACCGCTCTGATGGTGGTCTGTTGGTGACGCTGGCGGAAATGGCATTTGCCGGTCATTGCGGCATTGAAGCGGATATCGCCTCTCTGGGCGACGATCATCTGGCGGCGCTGTTTAACGAAGAGCTGGGTGCGGTGATTCAGGTTCGTGCCGCTGACCGTGAAGCGGTCGAAGCGGTACTGGCACAGCATGGCCTTGCTGAGTGCGTCCATTATGTTGGCCAGGCGGTTTCCGGTGACCGTTTTGTGATTACCGCCAACGGGCAGGCTGTATTCAGCGAAAGCCGTACTACGTTGCGTGTCTGGTGGGCAGAAACCACCTGGCAGATGCAGCGCCTGCGTGAC
The DNA here is from genome assembly GCF_005781105.1 of Escherichia sp. E2586. NCBI lineage: Bacteria > Pseudomonadati > Pseudomonadota > Gammaproteobacteria > Enterobacterales > Enterobacteriaceae > Escherichia > Escherichia sp. E2586. The sequence goes on along the minus strand of NZ_VATN01000006.1, from coordinate 555,658 downwards.
AACCCGGAGTGCGCCGATCAGGAACATCAGGCGAAATCCAACGACGCTGATCCGGGCCTGAATGTGAAACTGTCGTTCGATATTAACGAAGATGTAGCAGCTCCGTTTATCGCTACTGGCGTGCGCCCGAAAGTTGCCGTACTGCGTGAGCAAGGCGTGAACTCGCATGTTGAAATGGCGGCAGCTTTCCATCGTGCGGGCTTCGATGCTATCGACGTGCATATGAGCGATCTGCTGGCTGGACGCAATGGTCTGGAGGATTTCCACGCCCTGGTCGCGTGCGGTGGTTTCTCCTACGGTGATGTGCTGGGTGCCGGTGAAGGTTGGGCGAAGTCTATTCTGTTCAACAACCGTGTACGCGATGAGTTTGCAACCTTCTTCCATCGTCCGCAAACGCTGGCGCTGGGGGTATGTAACGGTTGCCAGATGATGTCTAATCTGCGTGAGCTGATCCCAGGTAGCGAACTGTGGCCTCGTTTCGTGCGTAACACCTCCGATCGCTTTGAAGCGCGTTTCAGCCTGGTTGAAGTGACCCAAAGCCCGTCTCTGCTGTTGCAGGGGATGGTGGGCTCGCAGATGCCGATTGCTGTGTCTCACGGTGAAGGGCGCGTTGAAGTACGCGACGCGGCGCATCTGGCGGCACTGGAAAGCAAAGGGCTGGTTGCGTTGCGCTATGTCGATAATTTCGGCAAAGTCACCGAAACCTACCCGGCTAACCCGAACGGTTCCCCGAACGGTATTACAGCGGTCACTACCGAAAGCGGTCGTGTCACCATTATGATGCCGCACCCGGAACGTGTTTTCCGTACTGTCAGCAACTCCTGGCATCCGGAAAACTGGGGCGAGGATGGCCCATGGATGCGTATTTTCCGTAATGCGCGTAAGCAGCTGGGGTAAGGCTGCGGAAATTCCACGCAACCCATTGTTTTGTAGGCCGGATAAGGCTTTCACGCCGCATCCGGCATTACACACAACCACTTCGCCAACAATTATAAGCTCCCAACTCCGGGAGCTTTTTTTGTGTCTGTAAATCACGACAATGGGTGGTTTGCCGTGTCGCTTATAGGTGACATATAACTTATTGATTTAATTTAAAACGAATAATTTAAGCTTTGGGCGTCTCTTTTAAGCGACACACTGGCTGATTTATAGCCAACCAGTGGAACAGCCATTAATCCATTAAAGTTATGTTTTATCAGTACGTTATAAAACTATTTTATTTATTGGCACAGTTACTGCATAATAATAACCAGTGGCTCATTCACCCACTTATGTCAGCCCCTTCGGGACGTGCTACATAAAATTCGAATGACGCACAACAAGGTGCCTGCCGTCCAACTTCTGATATCAGCGTAGCTATATCAACCATCGGGCGAAACGTCGAGTTAGGCACCGCCTTATTCCACAACAAAGCCGGGTAATTCCCGGCTTTGTTGTATCTGAACTCCCCCTCGGTTAGCATCAGGCTATTCGCGTCTGACGAGAGTAACACCTTGAAACGCTGGCCTGTTTTTCCCCGTTCATTACGACAATTAGTCATGCTGGCATTCTTGCTGATTCTGCTGCCTCTGCTGGTACTGGCATGGCAAGCCTGGCAAAGCCTTAATGCGCTTAGCGATCAGGCGGCGCTGGTCAATCGCACAACGCTTATTGACGCCAGGCGCAGTGAGGCAATGACTAATGCGGCACTGGAGATGGAGCGTAGCTACCGTCAGTATTGCGTGCTGGACGACTCAACCCTGGCGAAGGTCTATCAAAGCCAGCGTAAACGTTACAGCGAAATGCTCGATGCCCACGCTGGCGTGCTGCCGGACGATAAACTTTACCAGGCATTGCGTCAGGATTTGAACAATCTTGCCCAACTCCAGTGTAACAACAGTGGGCCGGATGCGGCGGCTGCCGCGCGTCTGGAAGCTTTTGCCAATGCCAATGCCGAAATGGTACAGGCCACGCGCACCGTGGTGTTTTCACGCGGGCAGCAACTCCAGCGAGAGATAGCCGAACGCGGACAGTATTTCGGCTGGCAGTCACTGGTGTTGTTTCTGGTGAGTCTGATAATGGTGCTGCTTTTCACCCGAATGATTATTGGTCCGGTGAAAAATATCGAGCGGATGATCAACCGTCTGGGGGAAGGACGCTCACTGGGTAATAGCGTCTCGTTTAGTGGACCGAGCGAGTTACGCTCGGTAGGGCAACGTATTCTTTGGTTAAGTGAACGCCTGTCATGGCTGGAATCCCAGCGCCATCAATTTTTAAGACATTTATCTCATGAATTAAAAACGCCACTGGCGAGTATGCGCGAGGGCACTGAATTACTGGCTGACCAGGTTGTCGGGCCGCTTACGCCAGAGCAAAAAGAGGTGGTGAGCATCCTTGATAGCAGCAGCCGCAATTTGCAAAAACTGATAGAACAACTGCTTGATTACAACCGTAAACAGGCAGATGGCGCGGTGGAACTGGATAATGTTGAGTTAGCACCGTTGGTGGAGACGGTAGTTTCCGCTCACAGTCTGCCAGCTCGGACTAAAATGATGCATACCGACGTTGATCTCAAGGCAACAGCATGCCTGGCGGAACCCATGCTGCTGATGAGCGTGCTGGATAATCTTTACTCCAATGCGGTGCACTACGGGGCTGAATCCGGTAACATTTGCCTTCGCAGCAGTTTACATGGCGCACGGGTTTATATTGATGTCATCAATACAGGCACGCCCATTCCGCAAGAGGAACGCGCCATGATCTTCGAACCCTTTTTTCAGGGAAGTCACCAGCGAAAAGGGGCGGTGAAGGGGAGCGGTCTGGGATTAAGCATTGCCAGGGATTGTATTCGCCGTATGCAGGGGGAACTGTATCTGGTCGACGAGAGCGGGCAAGACGTTTGCTTCCGCATTGAATTGCCTTCGTCGAAAAACACGAAATAATGTTAAGGCCTATCCCATTAGGCTATTTTATTTGCCAGTTCGGCCCCGGGCAGTGCTCGAAATCCTCACGTACTACGTGTACGCTCCGGTTTCTCCGCGCTGTCCGTGTCCAAACTGCCTGCAACAATTACGCCCACTGGGATAGGCTCTGAGTCTGGTGAATATGCGACACATTTTTCAACGATTTTTATCCCGACGGCTGTGGCTGGCGGGGTTGCCTTGTCTGGCGCTGCTGGGCTGCGTGCAGAATCACAATAAGCCAGCCATTAATGCGCCAGTAGAAGAAAAAATCCCGGTTTATCAACTGGCTGATTATCTTCCTACTGAATGTAGCGACATCTGGGCGTTGCAAGGTAAATCAACTGAAACTAACCCGCTTTACTGGCTACGGGCGATGGATTGCGCCAACCGCTTAATGCCAGCGCAGTCGCGTCAGGAAGCGCGCAAGTATGGTGATGGCAGCTGGCAAAATACCTTTAAGCAGGGGATTTTGCTTGCCGATGCCAAAATCACGCCTTTTGAGCGCCGCCAACTGGTCGCGCGCATTGATGCGTTAAGTACTGAGATCCCGGCGCAGGTTCGCCCGTTGTATCAACTCTGGCGCGACGGACAGGCGTTGCAACTGCAACTGGCGGAAGAGCGCCAACGCTACAGCAAACTCCAGCAATCCAGCGACAGCGAACTGGACGCCCTGCGCCAGCAACATCACGTTCTACAGCAACAACTGGAACTTACCACCCGCAAGCTGGAGAACCTGACGGATATTGAACGCCAACTCTCGACTCGCAAACCGGCCGGAAATTTCCCACCGGACACGCCGCACGAGAGTGAAAAAACCGCGCCATCCACCAATGAGGTCACCCCTGATGAGCCATAAACCTGCGCATTTATTATTGGTCGATGACGATCCGGGATTACTGAAATTACTTGGCCTGCGCCTGACCAGCGAAGGCTACAGCGTGGTCACGGCAGAAAGTGGTGCCGAGGGGCTGCGGATACTGAATCGTGAAAAAGTGGATTTAGTCATCAGCGACCTGCGGATGGATGAAATGGATGGTATGCAACTGTTTGCTGAAATCCAGAAAGTGCAGCCAGGTATGCCGGTAATCATCCTCACCGCGCATGGCTCCATTCCCGATGCCGTTGCCGCGACACAGCAGGGCGTGTTTAGTTTCCTCACCAAGCCCGTTGATAAAGACGCGCTATATCAGGCAATTGATGATGCACTGGAGCAATCTGCCCCAGCCACCGACGAACGTTGGCGCGAGGCGATTGTCACTCGCAGCCCGCTGATGCTGCGCTTGCTGGAACAGGCGCGGCTGGTGGCGCAATCAGACGTTAGCGTTTTGATTAACGGTCAGAGCGGCACCGGGAAAGAGATTTTTGCCCAGGCTATCCACAACGCCAGCCCGCGTAACAGCAAGCCGTTTATTGCCATTAACTGTGGCGCATTGCCCGAGCAGTTGCTGGAGTCGGAGCTGTTTGGTCATGCACGCGGCGCGTTTACTGGTGCCGTCAGCAATCGCGAAGGTTTATTCCAGGCGGCGGAAGGCGGTACGCTGTTTCTCGATGAGATTGGCGATATGCCTACGCCGTTACAGGTCAAATTGCTGCGCGTATTGCAGGAACGAAAAGTCCGTCCGCTGGGCAGTAACCGCGATATTGATATCGACGTGCGGATTATTTCTGCGACTCACCGCGACCTGCCAAAAGCGATGGCGCGCGGGGAATTCCGTGAAGATCTCTATTACCGCCTCAACGTTGTCAGCCTGAAAATTCCGGCACTGGCGGAGCGCACGGAAGACATTCCGTTACTGGCAAACCACTTATTGCGTCAGGCAGCAGTACGGCATAAACCGTTTGTCCGCGCGTTCTCCACCGATGCGATGAAACGCCTGATGACTGCCAGCTGGCCGGGAAATGTGCGCCAGTTGGTGAACGTGATTGAACAGTGCGTGGCGCTGACATCATCTCCGGTGATTAGTGATGCGCTGGTGGAGCAGGCGCTGGAGGGCGAAAACACGGCGCTGCCCACCTTTGTTGAGGCGCGTAATCAGTTTGAACTCAACTACCTGCGCAAGCTGCTGCAAATCACTAAAGGCAACGTCACTCACGCGGCGAGAATGGCGGGGCGCAACCGGACAGAATTTTATAAACTGCTTTCCCGACACGAGCTGGATGCAAACGATTTCAAGGAATGAATCGGTGTAATGTGTTACGTTTAGCAGATCAAAAGACAGGCGACCTTTTCAAGGAATAGCATGAAAAAGATTGATGCGATTATTAAACCCTTCAAGCTGGACGATGTCCGTGAAGCACTGGCCGAAGTCGGTATTACCGGCATGACCGTGACCGAAGTGAAAGGCTTTGGGCGTCAGAAAGGCCACACTGAGCTGTATCGCGGTGCGGAATATATGGTGGATTTTCTGCCGAAGGTGAAAATTGAGATCGTCGTGCCAGACGACATTGTCGATATCTGCGTAGACACGATTATTCGTACGGCGCAAACCGGTAAAATTGGTGACGGTAAAATTTTCGTCTTTGACGTGGCACGGGTCATTCGTATCCGTACCGGCGAAGAGGACGACGCGGCGATTTAAACCGCGTCATGGTTGCCGGATGTTTCCATCCGGCAACATCAAATCACAGCACTTTATGTGGGCCAAAGCATTCGTAATGAATGTTTTCCTGCTTCACACCCAGGTCCACTAACTGTTTTGCCGCAAACTGCATGAAGCCGACCGGACCGCAGAGATAGAACTGCATGGCCGGATCGCTGAACGCACCTTCCAGTTTGCTCAAATCCATCAGGCCTTCGCTATCAAACTGACCTTTAGCGCGATCGGCTTCGCTCGGCTGGCGATACCAGGTATGCGCGGTAAAGCGCGGTAGTGCTTGCCCCAGTTCCTTAACTTCATCAGCAAAGGCGTGAACATCGCCATTTTCTGCCGCGTGGAACCAGTTCACTTGTGCTGTGTGGCCTGTTTTTGCCAGCGTGTCGAGCATTGCCAGCATTGGCGTTTGCCCTACACCCGCAGAGATCAGTGTTACCGGCGTGTCATCTGTCACATCCATAAAGAAATCACCCGCCGGAGCGACCAGTTTCACGACATCGCCAACGTTGGCGTGATTGTGCAGCCAGTTGGATACCTGCCCGCCATCTTCGCGTTTCACCGCAATACGATAGCCTTTGCCATCAGGTTTACGAGTCAAAGAGTACTGACGAATTTCCTGATGCGGGAAACCTTCTGGTTTCAGCCAAACGCCGAGATACTGTCCTGGACGGTATTCTGCCACTGCGCCACCGTCGACCGGTTCCAGTTCGAAGCTGGTGATAAGCGCGCTGCGCGGCGTTTTAGCCACAATGCGGAAATCGCGAGTACCTTCCCAGCCACCGGCTTTGCTGGCGTTTTCGTTATAGATTTCCGCCTCGCGATTGATAAATACATTAGCCAGTACGCCATAGGCTTTACCCCACGCGTCCAGCACTTCCTGGCCTGGGCTGAACATTTCGTCCAGGGTCGCCAACAGGTGTTCGCCAACGATGTTGTACTGTTCCGGTTTGATCTGGAAACTGGTGTGCTTCTGCGCGATTTTTTCTACCGCTGGCAGCAGCGCAGGCAGGTTTTCAATATTACTGGCGTAGGCGGCAATAGCGTTAAACAGGGCTTCACGTTGATCGCCATTACGCTGGTTACTCATGTTAAAAATTTCTTTGAGTTCTGGGTTATGAGTAAACATACGGTCGTAGAAATGGGCGGTTAACTTTGGCCCTGTTTCCACCAGTAAAGGGATGGTGGCTTTTACTGTAGCGATGGTTTGAGCGTCAAGCATATGGTCTTCCTTTTTTTGCATCTTAATTGATGTATCTCAAATGCATCTTATAAAAAATAGCCCTGCACTGTAAATGGTTCTTTTGGTGTTTTTCATCAAGAATGTGATGAAGTGAAAAATTTGCATCACAAACCTGAAAAGAAATCCGTTTCCGGTTGCAGGCCCTTTATTCTCCAAAGCCTTGCACAGCTTGAAGGTAATCGTTTGCGTAAATTCCTTTGTCAAGACCTGTTATCGCACAATGATTCGGTTATACTGTTCGCCGTTGTCCATCAGGACCGCCAAAATTAGGCGAAAAAATTTTATTGTTAGCTGAGTCAGGAGATGCGGATGTTAAAGCGTGAAATGAACATTGCCGATTATGATGCCGAACTGTGGCAGGCTATGGAGCAGGAAAAAGTACGTCAGGAAGAGCACATCGAACTGATCGCCTCCGAAAACTACACCAGCCCGCGCGTAATGCAGGCGCAGGGTTCTCAGCTGACCAACAAATATGCTGAAGGTTATCCGGGCAAGCGCTACTACGGCGGTTGCGAGTATGTTGATATCGTCGAACAACTGGCGATCGATCGCGCGAAAGAGCTGTTCGGCGCTGATTACGCTAACGTTCAGCCGCACTCCGGCTCTCAGGCTAACTTTGCGGTCTACACCGCGCTGCTGGAACCAGGTGATACCGTTCTGGGTATGAACCTGGCGCATGGCGGTCACCTGACTCACGGTTCTCCGGTTAACTTCTCCGGTAAACTGTACAACATCGTTCCTTACGGTATCGATGCTACCGGTCATATCGACTACGCCGATCTGGAAAAACAAGCCAAAGAACACAAACCGAAAATGATTATCGGTGGCTTCTCTGCATATTCCGGCGTGGTTGACTGGGCGAAAATGCGTGAAATCGCTGACAGCATCGGTGCTTACCTGTTCGTTGATATGGCGCACGTTGCGGGCCTGGTTGCTGCTGGCGTCTACCCGAACCCGGTTCCTCATGCTCACGTAGTGACTACCACTACTCACAAAACCCTGGCGGGTCCGCGCGGCGGCCTGATCCTGGCGAAAGGCGGTAGCGAAGAGCTGTACAAAAAACTGAACTCTGCCGTTTTCCCTGGTGGTCAGGGCGGTCCGTTGATGCACGTAATCGCTGGTAAAGCGGTTGCTCTGAAAGAAGCGATGGAGCCTGAGTTCAAAACTTACCAGCAGCAGGTCGCTAAAAACGCTAAAGCGATGGTAGAAGTGTTCCTGGAACGCGGCTACAAAGTGGTTTCTGGCGGTACTGATAACCACCTGTTCCTGGTTGATCTGGTTGATAAAAACCTGACCGGTAAAGAAGCAGACGCCGCTCTGGGCCGTGCTAATATCACCGTGAACAAAAACAGCGTACCGAACGATCCGAAGAGCCCGTTTGTAACTTCTGGTATTCGTGTAGGTACTCCGGCGATTACGCGTCGTGGCTTCAAAGAAGCAGAAGCGAAAGAACTGGCTGGCTGGATGTGTGACGTGCTGGACAGCATCAATGATGAAGCGGTTATCGAGCGCATCAAAGGTAAAGTTCTCGACATCTGCGCACGTTACCCGGTTTACGCATAAGAGAAACGGTGATTTGCTGACAACGTGCTCGTTGTTCATGCCGGATGCGGCGTGAACGCCTTATCCGGCCTACAAAACTTTGCAAATTCAATATATTGCAATATCCGTGTAGGCCTGATAAGCGTAGCGCATCAGGCAATCTTACGTTTGTGATCGTCAAGGCTTCCTTCGGGAAGCCTTGTTACGTTATCGCGCCATCAAATCTGTCGTAACTGCGCCTCAACATACAAATAGCCAATCCCCAGCACCTGTTGTGCACGGCTTAATTGCCCGAAGCCAATTTGCGTCGCTTTCACGCTCGGTCCTTCGTCGCGGTCGAACGGGTTAAATCCCGTCTGGCGAATAATGGTATTAAGCCAGTTCTCACCAAAGGCACAGCTGCGACCGTACAACCAAATCTGATTAATATTGAGGATGTTGAGGAAGTTATACAGACTCAAACCAATGGCGTTGGCACTGCGGTCAACCCAACTGGTGATCCACGGTTCTCCACTCTGCCAGGCAGCGATTAATTGCGCTGTAGTCAGTTTTTCTGGATCAAGTTGAGTATTGCCAGGTTGTGATTTTAGCCATACTCGCGCCTGTTTTTTTAATGCGCTTAACGAGGCGACGGTTTCCAGGCAGCCATAACGTCCACAGTCGCAGGCGACGCCATCCGGATTAACAATGGTGTGACCAATCTGCCCGCTACCATACAAACTACCGCGATAAATTTGCTCGTTAATCACGAACGACGAGCCAATGCCGTAATCAACGTTGATCACGCAGAAATCCCGTCCCTGCGAATTATTTTGCCATTTCTCCGCCAGCGCCAGCATCACGCAGTCATTATCAACCATTACCCGAATACCGAGCTTCTCTTCCAGCAGGTACTTCACCTCAACTGGCGTTGTCCACGGGGCTTGCGGCATGGTTTGCGATACACCAGTTACCGGATCAACCTGACCGTGAATTGCCAGCGCCAGGTTGATGGTGCGGCCCGGCCACAGTTTGCGATGACGATGCCAGCATTTTTCGATTTCGGACAGCAGTGCCTGCGGTGTCGGTGCATCAATCTGAAAATATTCAAATTCGCCTTTCGGACTTAAACAAGCGTTAGCGACCTGGCACTCAATGCTGGTGGGCGTCACGTTCAGGCATAGCGTCCAGTCACCTTCCGGCGCAATCAGCCATGTGCCGCTGCTATGCCCGCGCGTCTGGCTTTCATCGTCGATATTCACCACCCGCTTTTCGTTTTCCAGTTCCTGCAAAATATTACTGACCGCCGGAATTGAAATTTGCGCCAGCCGGGCCAGCGTCGACTTGTTGGCGCGCTTTTGCCGGTACAGCAGTTCCAGAATCACGCATTTGTTATGGTGGCGGATCTGTTGATTGTTAATGCAGGCTCTCATCTTCACTAAACCTTGTTTAGTTAATTGCGTGATTATTCCGCGAAAACATTGCCAGATTGTTCAATACACTGCCACAAATCTTTTAATTCAGTATGTCTTGTTAATATTGAGGGCACCATGACTCCAGTAAAAGTGTGGCAAGAGCGCGTTGAGATCCCGACCTATGAAACCGGGCCGCAGGATATACATCCCATGTTCCTGGAAAATCGCGTTTATCAGGGATCGTCCGGCGCGGTTTATCCCTATGGCGTGACCGATACGCTGAGCGAGCAGAAAACCCTGAAATCCTGGCAGGCGGTGTGGCTGGAAAACGACTACATCAAAGTGATGATCCTGCCGGAACTGGGCGGTCGCGTGCATCGCGCATGGGATAAAGTGAAACAGCGAGATTTTGTCTATCACAATGAAGTCATTAAGCCGGCGCTGGTGGGGCTGCTGGGGCCGTGGATTTCGGGCGGGATTGAGTTTAACTGGCCACAACACCATCGCCCGACCACCTTTATGCCCGTTGATTTCACCATCGAAGCCCATGACGACGGCGCACAGACGGTGTGGGTCGGCGAAACGGAGCCGATGCACGGTTTACAAGTGATGACTGGTTTCACACTGCGCCCTGACCGGGCGGCGCTGGAAATCGCCAGCCGCGTCTATAACGGCAACGCTACGCCGCGTCATTTCTTGTGGTGGGCCAACCCGGCAGTGAAAGGTGGTGAAGGGCATCAGAGCGTTTTCCCGCCGGATGTGACTGCGGTGTTTGATCACGGCAAACGGGCTGTTTCAGCTTTCCCCATCGCCACCGGCACCTACTACAAAGTGGACTACTCCGCCGGAGTGGACATTTCTCGCTATAAAAATGTGCCAGTGCCGACTTCGTATATGGCTGAAAAATCGCAGTACGATTTTGTCGGCGCGTGGTGTCACGATGAAGATGGCGGTTTGCTGCACGTTGCCAACCACCATATTGCGCCAGGTAAAAAACAGTGGAGCTGGGGACACAGTGAATTTGGCCAGGCGTGGGATAAGAGTCTGACCGACAATAACGGTCCGTATATCGAGCTGATGACCGGTATTTTTGCCGATAACCAGCCCGATTTTACCTGGCTTGATGCTTACGAAGAGAAGCGTTTCGAACAGTATTTTCTGCCTTATCATTCTCTGGGCATGGTGCAAAATGCCTCCCGCGATGCGGTGATAAAACTCCAGCGTAGCGAGCGGGGGATTGAGTGGGGGCTGTATGCCATCTCCCCGTTGAGTGGATATCGTCTGGCGATCCGCGAAATCGGCAAATGCAACGCGTTGCTCGATGATGCCGTGGCCCTGACACCAGCGACCGCCATCCAGGGCGTGTTGCACGGTATCAATCCTGACAGACTGACCATCGAACTTTCCGATGCTGACGGCAATATTGTACTGAGTTATCAGGAACATCAGCCGCAAGAGTTGCCGTTGCCGGACGTTGCCAAAGCGCCACTGTCAGCACAAGACATTACCAGTACAGATGAAGCCTGGTTTATCGGTCAGCATCTGGAGCAATATCATCACGCCAGCCGTTCACCGTTCGATTACTACCTGCGCGGCGTGGCGCTGGATCCGCTGGATTACCGCTGTAATCTGGCGCTGGCGATGCTGGAGTATAACCGCGCAGATTTCCCGCAAGCGGTGGCGTATGCCACTCAGGCTCTGAAACGCGCACATGCGCTGAACAAAAATCCGCAGTGCGGACAGGCGAGTTTGATTCGCGCCAGTGCTTACGAACGTCAGGGACAATATCAACAAGCCGAAGAGGATTTCTGGCGTGCGGTCTGGAGCGGCAATAGTAAAGCGGGCGGCTATTATGGTCTGGCACGGCTGGCTGCGCGTAATGGTAACTTCGACGCGGGTCTGGATTTTTGCCAACAAAGTCTTCGCGCCTGCCCAACCAATCAGGAAGTGCTTTGCCTGCATAACCTGCTGCTGGTATTAAGTGGTCGTCAGGACAACGCACGTTTGCAGCGCGAGAAACTGCTGCGTGATTATCCGCTGAACGCCACTCTGTGGTGGCTGAACTGGTTCGATGGTCGTAGCGAATCAGCCCTCGCGCAGTGGCGCGGTCTGTGTCAGGGACGCGACGTTAACGCCCTGATGACCGCCGGGCAACTGATTAACTGGGGAATGCCCGCCCTGGCGGCAGAGATGCTGAACGTACTGGACTGCCAGCGCACGCTTCCGCTTTACCTGCAAGCTAGCTTGCTGCCGAAAGCCGAACGCGGCGAACTGGTCGCAAAAGCCATTGATGTCTTCCCACAGTTTGTCCGTTTCCCGAATACGCTGGAAGAAGTGGCGGCGCTGGAGAGTATTGAAGAGTGCTGGTTTGCCCGTCATTTACTGGCCTGCTTCTACTACAACAAGCGTAGCTACAACAAAGCCATTACTTTATGGCTGCGTTGCGTAGAGATGTCACCGGAGTTTGCCGACGGCTGGCGCGGGTTAGCGATCCATGCGTGGAATAAGCAACACGATTATGAGCTGGCCGCGCGTTATCTTGATAATGCTTATCAGCTTGCGCCGCAGGATGCACGTCTGCTTTTCGAACGGGATTTGCTGGATAAGTTAAGCGGAGCCACACCGGAGAAACGACTGGCACGTCTGGAAAATAATCTGGAAATTGCTCTGAAACGCGACGACATGACCGCAGAACTGCTCAATTTGTGGCATCTCACAGGTCAGGCCGACAAAGCGGCGGATATTCTCGCCACGCGAAAATTCCACCCGTGGGAAGGCGGGGAAGGGAAGGTCACCAGTCAGTTTATCCTTAACCAAATGTTACGCGCCTGGCAACACCTTGATGCCAGACAACCGCAGCAGGCCAGCGAACTGCTTCATGCCGCGCTGCACTATCCGGAGAATTTAAGCGAAGGCCGTTTACCGGGGCAAACTGACAACGACATCTGGTTCTGGCAGGCGATATGTGCCAAAGCTCAGGGCGATGAAACTGAAGCGACGCGTTGTTTACGTCTGGCGGCGACCGGCGATCGTACCATTAACATCCACAGTTATTACAACGATCAGCCGGTTGATTATCTCTTCTGGCAAGGAATGGCGCTGCGACTGCTGGGCGAACAACAAACCGCACAGCAACTGTTTAGTGAAATGAAACAGTGGGCGCAAGAGATGGCGAAAACCAGTATCGAGGCGGATTTCTTTGCCGTCTCGCAACCTGACTTGTTGTCGCTGTATGGCGATTTACAACAGCAGCATAAAGAAAAATGCCTGATGGTGGCGATGCTGGCGGCCGCGGGACTAGGGGAGATTGCGCAATACGAATCTGCTCGCGCTGAATTGACTGCGATTAATCCGGCCTGGCCGAAAGCGGCATTATTCACCACCGTGATGCCTTTTATTTTTAACCGCGTTCACTAAACCCTATTAACTGTAATATTTGAGCGGCACGCGCTGCCGCTCACGCTCAAATAATTAAAATAAGCCGTTGTAAATAAAAACCCTACAGGAGGCACTATGCCTAAAAAAATGAGAACAACCCGTAATCTATTATTAATGGCTACGCTATTAGGTAGCGCACTATTTGCCAACGCTGCGGATAAAGAAATGACCATTGGCGCAATATACCTTGATACCCAGGGATATTACGCTGGAGTGCGTCAGGGCGTTCAGGATGCGGCAAAAGATTCTTCAGTACAGGTACAGTTAATTGAAACTAACGCCCAGGGCGATATTTCGAAAGAAAGTACTTTTGTAGATACCCTCGTGGCGCGTAATGTCGATGCCATTATTTTATCGGCAGTGTCTGAAAATGGCAGTAGCCGCACCGTTCGCCGCGCCAGTGAGGCGGGTATTCCGGTGATTTGCTACAACACCTGTATTAATCAAAAGGGTGTCGATAAATATGTCTCGGCGTATCTGGTGGGCGATCCGCTGGAATTTGGTAAAAAACTGGGTAACGCTGCCGCCGATTATTTTATTGCCAACAAAATTGACCAGCCGAAAATTGCCGTCATCAATTGCGAAGCCTTTGAAGTTTGTGTGCAACGACGTAAAGGGTTTGAAGAAGTATTAAAAGCCCGCGTTCCCGGCGCGCAAATTGTCGCTAATCAGGAAGGGACTGTTTTAGATAAAGCGATTTCTGTCGGTGAAAAACTGATTATCTCCACGCCAGATCTCAACGCCATTATGGGGGAATCGGGCGGAGCGACACTCGGCGCGGTAAAAGCGGTACGCAATCAAAATCAGGCCGGAAAAATTGCCGTTTTCGGTTCGGACATGACCACTGAAATTGCTCAGGAGCTGGAAAACAACCAGGTGCTGAAAGCGGTAGTGGATATTTCCGGTAAGAAAATGGGCAATGCTGTTTTCGCGCAAACATTGAAGGTTATCAATAAACAAGCCGACGGTGAAAAAGTGATTCAGGTGCCAATCGATCTCTATACCAAAACTGAAGACGGTAAACAGTGGCTGGCAACGCACGTTGATGGTCTGCCCTAATAGCTGATTCGCAGAGGTCCCTATGTTCACGGCAACAGAGGCAGTCCCGGTAGCAAAAGTGGTGGCAGGAAATAAGCGTTACCCCGGCGTCGTTGCGCTGGATAACGTTAACTTCACGCTCAATAAAGGCGAAGTTCGCGCGCTGTTAGGCAAAAACGGTGCGGGAAAATCGACCCTCATTCGAATGCTTACCGGTAGCGAACGTCCGGATAGCGGTGATATCTGGATTGGCGAGACGCGACTGGAAGGCGACGAAGCTACGCTGACTCGCCGTGCCGCTGAACTGGGGGTACGCGCGGTTTATCAGGAATTAAGTCTGGTGGAAGGGCTGACGGTGGCAGAAAACCTCTGCCTTGGTCAATGGCCTCGCCGCAACGGCATGATTGACTACCCGCAAATGGCGCAGGATGCCCAACGTTGCTTACAGGCGCTGGGCGTTGACGTTAGTCCTGAACAACTTGTTTCAACGCTAAGCCCGGCGCAAAAGCAACTGGTGGAAATTGCGCGGGTGATGAAGGGCGAGCCGCGCGTGGTCATCCTTGATGAACCCACCAGCTCGCTTGCCAGTGCGGAAGTTGAACTGGTGATCAGCGCCGTGAAAAAAATGTCGGCACTGGGCGTGGCGGTGATTTACGTCAGCCACAGGATGGAGGAAATCCGCCGTATCGCCTCTTGTGCCACCGTCATGCGCGACGGGCAGGTGGCGGGCGATGTGATGCTCGAAAACACCTCAACTCGCCATATTGTGTCGTTGATGCTCGGACGCGATCACGTTGATATTGCACCGGTTGCAGCTCAGGAGATTGCGGACCAGACCGTACTGGAAGTTCGCGCGTTACACCACAGACCAAAACTTACGGAGATCAGTTTTTCACTGCGTCGTGGCGAAGTGCTCGGCATTGCTGGCCTGCTGGGGGCAGGGCGCAGTGAATTGCTGAAAGCGATAGTTGGGCTGGAAGCGTATGAACAGGGCGAAATTGTTATCAACGGCGAGAAAATCACGCGCCCCGATTACGGCGACATGCTGAAACGCGGCATTGGCTATACGCCAGAAAACCGCAAAGAAGCGGGGATCATTCCCTGGCTGGGCGTTGACGAAAATACAGTGCTGACCAATCGGCAAAAAATCAGCGCCAACGGCGTACTGCAATGGTCCACCATCCGCCGCCTGACCGAAGAGGTGATGCAGCGGATGACGGTTAAGGCTGCCAGTAGCGAAACACCCATCGGCACGCTTTCTGGCGGTAATCAGCAAAAAGTGGTGATCGGTCGTTGGGTCTATGCCGCCAGCCAGATTTTGTTGCTCGACGAGCCAACGCGCGGCGTCGATATCGAAGCCAAACAGCAGATTTACCGTATTGTCCGCGAGCTGGCTGCCGAAGGAAAAAGCGTGGTGTTTATCTCCAGTGAAGTGGAGGAGTTACCGCTGGTGTGCGACCGCATTCTGTTGTTACAGCACGGTACGTTCTCGCAGGAGTTTCACTCTCCAGTCAATGTGGATGAGCTGATGTCCGCCATTCTGTCTGTGCACTGATGAATTTTACCGAGGAACCTGAAGATGTCTGCTTCGTCATTACCATTGCCGCAGGGCAAGAGCGTCTCGCTCAAACAATTTGTCAGTCGCCATATTAATGAGATCGGTTTGCTGGTAGTGATTGCCATTTTGTATCTGGTCTTCTCCCTGAACGCGCCTGGCTTTATCTCATTGAATAACCAAATGAACGTACTGCGCGATGCCGCTACCATCGGGATCGCCGCCTGGGCGATGACGCTGATTATTATCTCCGGGGAAATTGATGTCAGCGTTGGGCCGATGGTGGCTTTTGTCTCGGTGTGCCTGGCATTTTTGCTGCAATTTGACGTTCCGCTGGCGATTGCTTGTCTGCTGGTGTTGCTGTTAGGTGCGCTGATGGGAACGCTGGCCGGGGTGCTGCGCGGTGTGTTTAACGTACCAAGTTTCGTTGCCACGTTGGGGCTGTGGAGCGCCCTGCGCGGAATGGGGCTGTTTATGACTAACGCCCTGCCAGTGCCAATTGACGAAAACGAGGTGCTGGACTGGCTGGGCGGACAATTTCTCGGAGTGCCGGTATCCGCGCTGATCATGATGGTGTTGTTTGCGCTGTTTGTGTTCATCAGTCGTAAAACCGCTTTCGGGCGCTCGGTTTTTGCCGTTGGCGGTAATGCTACGGCGGCGCAGTTGTGCGGCATCAACGTTCGTCGGGTGCGCATTCTTATCTTTACCCTTTCGGGATTATTAGCGGCGGTGACCGGCATTTTGTTGGCGGCGCGTCTTGGTTCTGGTAACGCAGGTGCCGCAAACGGTCTGGAGTTTGACGTCATCGCCGCGGTCGTGGTCGGCGGTACGGCACTTTCCGGCGGTCGCGGTTCCCTGTTCGGTACATTGCTTGGTGTGCTGGTAATTACACTAATCGGTAACGGTCTGGTATTGCTCGGGATTAACTCCTTTTTCCAGCAGGTGGTACGCGGCGTCATCATCGTGGTGGCAGTGCTGGCGAATATCTTGCTGACCCAGCGAAGCAGTAAAGCGAAACGCTAAACCTTAACGCCCCTGGCGCGGGTGCGGCAGGGATGAAAATTAATCGTATTGTTAATGAGGGATTTATGAAAACGATGCTGGCAGCTTATTTACCAGGAAATTCGACCGTCGATCTGCGGGAAGTTGCGGTGCCGATGCCGGGGATTAACCAGGTGCTGATCAAAATGAAATCCTCCGGGATTTGCGGAAGCGATGTCCACTATATCTACCATCAACACCGCGCCACGGCGGCGGCGCCCGATAAACCGTTATACCAGGGCTTTATCAACGGTCATGAGCCGTGCGGGCAAATTGTGGCGATGGGGCAAGGCTGTCGCCATTTTAAAGAGGGTGATCGCGTGCTGGTGTATCACATTTCTGGCTGTGGTTTTTGCCCGAACTGCCGCCGCGGCTTTCCTATCTCTTGTACTGGCAAAGGAAAAGCGGCTTACGGCTGGCAGCGTGACGGCGGTCATGCCGAATATCTGTTGGCGGAAGAAAAAGATCTGATCCTCCTGCCGGATGCACTGAGTTACGAAGATGGTGCGTTTATCAGTTGCGGCGTTGGCACGGCCTATGAAGGGATTTTGCGCGGCGAAGTCTCCGGCAGCGATAACGTGCTGGTGGTCGGTCTGGGACCGGTCGGGATGATGGCGATGATGCTGGCGAAAGGTCGCGGTGCAAAACGGATCATCGGAGTTGATATGCTGCCGGAACGTCTGGCGATGGCGAAACAGTTAGGGGTGATGGATCACGGTTATTTAGCGACGACCGAAGGTCTGCCGCAGATAATCGCTGAACTCACTCACGGCGGCGCGGATGTTGCGCTCGATTGTTCCGGTAATGCTGCGGGGCGCTTGCTGGCATTGCAATCCACCGCCGACTGGGGGCGCGTGGTTTACATTGGTGAAACCGGAAAAGTGGAGTTCGAAGTCAGCGCCGATCTGATGCACCATCAACGGCGGATTATTGGCTCCTGGGTAACCAGTCTGTTCCATATGGAAAAATGCGCTCATGATCTGACCGACTGGAAACTATGGCCACGTAACGCCATTACCCACCGCTTCTCGCTGGAACAGGCGGGAGATGCCTACGCACTGATGGCGAGCGGCAAGTGCGGGAAAGTTGTGATTAACTTCCTGGATTAAGGAGTTAGCGGATGACCATCTATACCTTATCTCACGGGCCGCTAAAGCTGGACGTTTCTGACCAGGGCGGCGTAATCGAAGGCTTCTGGCGCGATACGACGCCGCTGCTACGTCCTGGTAAAAAAAGCGGTGTGGCAACCGATGCCTCTTGTTTTCCGCTGGTGCCATTTGCAAACCGGGTGAGTGGTAACCGTTTTGTCTGGCAGGAGCGAGAGTATCAACTGCAACCGAATGTTGAGTGGGATGCGCACTATCTACACGGCGATGGCTGGTTGGGGCAGTGGCAATGTGTCTCGCGCAGTGATGATAGTTTGTGTCTGGCGTATGAACATCACTGTGGCGTTTATCATTATCGTGTAAGCCAGGCATTTCATTTAACGGCGGATTCACTGACGGTCACGCTCTCTGTCACCAATGAAGGCACTGAGACGCTGCCATTTGGTACTGGCTGGCATCCTTATTTTCCGTTGTCGTCGAAAACGCGGATTCAGGCACAGGCGAATGGTTACTGGCTGGAGCGGGAGCAGTGGTTGGCGGGCGAGTTTTGCGAGCAGTTACCGCCAGAACTGGATTTCAACCAGCTCGCGCCGTTGCCGCGCCAGTGGGTGAACAATGGTTTTGCCGGATGGAATGGTCAGGCCCGCATCGAGCAGCCGCAGGAGGGTTACGCCGTCATCATGGAAACGACGCTGCCTGCGCCGTGCTATTTCATCTTTGTCTCCGATCCCGCGTTTGATAAAGGGTATGCGTTTGATTTCTTCTGTCTGGAGCCGATGAGTCATGCGCCAGATGACCATCATCGCCCGGAAGGTGGTGACCTCATTGCGCTTGCGCCGGGGGAATCAACAACCTCAGAGATGTCGTTGCGGGTAGAGTGGCTGTAATTTATAAAATGCCGGATGCACAGGCCTACAGGGTAATTTCGATTTTGTAGCACTCGGCGCACCATGCCTGATGCGACGCTTGCCGCGTCTTATCAGGCCTACAATTGGTGTTGGAGCGGTCGGCCGGATAAGGCGTTCACGCCGCATCCGGCATCTTTCCTAACGCCGATCGAGAGAAATTGCCCCCGGCCCGGTAATTGCCAGCAGCAGGAATGCGCCAGCAATGCTGATATTCTTCCAGAAATTAATCATATTTGGCCCAACCGCATCGCCAGTCATATCCCAGTAATGATGACCAATCACCGCAGTTCCCAGCGTGTAGAAAATAAACAGCACCGCCAGCGGACGGGTGAAAAAGCCAAGTATGATTAATATCGCGGCGGGTACTTCCATAATCACCGCAATAACTGCCGCCAGCATCGGCATCGGTGCGCCCAGCGAGGCCATATATTGTACCGTTCCGTCAAAGCCCATCATTTTGGGAAAACCAAAAATAATGAAAATTAAGATGACGGCGATACGGGCAATTAATAACAAAACGGGGCGGGCAGCACCAAAATCAAAATAACGTAGTGAGTTCATAACCAATCTCTTTGCAAGATAATGTGATTTAAACGTAATACACACTCTTGCACCTCGCCACGCCCCAGCGGATGAGAAATTTGGTAATTATCCAGGTCAATATCCAGCACATTTTCTTTAGGTGATATTTTGTTAGCGGTATTAACGATATTTTTTCCAGCTCTGTGTACTGGAAGCAAACTCGAATTTTCTTATTTTTCAACTTGCACCAACATTCGATTAACTCCAGACTAACGCCTCCTGACGGGAGGGACTCATGGTTTTGCAATCCACGCGCTGGTTGGCGCTCGGTTATTTCACATACTTTTTTAGCTACGGTATTTTTCTACCTTTCTGGAGCGTCTGGCTTAAGGGGATTGGCTTAACGCCAGAAACCATCGGCCTGTTGTTGGGGGCCGGGCTGGTTGCCCGTTTTCTCGGTAGTTTGATAATTGCGCCTCGCGTCAGCGATCCTTCTCGCCTGATTTCTGCGCTGCGTGTGCTGGCGTTGCTGACGCTACTCTTTGCCATCGCCTTCTGGGCGGGTGCGCATGTGGCGTGGTTGATGGTGGTGATGGTTGGTTTTAACCTCTTTTTCTCACCGCTGGTGCCGTTGACCGATGCGCTGGCGAATACCTGGCAAAAGCAGTTCCCGCTTGATTATGGCAAAGTGCGACTTTGGGGCTCGGTGGCGTTTGTCATTGGCTCGGCGCTAACGGGGAAACTGGTCAGCGTATTCGATTATCGGGTTATTCTGGCATTGCTGACGTTGGGCGTGGCATCCATGCTGCTCGGCTTTCTTATCCGTCCGACGATTCAGCCACAAGGGGCCAGCCGTCAACAGGAGAGCACGGGGTGGCCAGCGTGGTTGGCGCTGGTCCGCCAGAACTGGCGTTTTCTGGCCTGCGTTTGTTTATTGCAGGGGGCGCATGCGGCCTATTACGGTTTTAGCGCCATTTACTGGCAGGCAGCTGGCTACTCGGCCTCGGCGGTGGGCTATTTGTGGTCGCTGGGCGTGGTGGCGGAAGTCATTATCTTTGCGCTGAGTAATAAGCTTTTCCGCCGCTGTAGCGCCCGTGATATGTTGCTGATCTCGGCGGTATGCGGGGTAGTACGTTGGGGCATTATGGGGGCAACCACTGAGTTGCCGTGGTTGATTATGGTGCAAGTTCTGCATTGCGGCACCTTTACCGTGTGCCATCTGGCCGCTATGCGCTACATTGCCGCTCGTCAGGGAAGTGAGGTTATCCGCTTGCAGGCAGTTTATTCTGCCGTCGCGATGGGCGGCAGTATCGCCATCATGACCGTCTTCGCCGGTTTTCTGTATCAATATCTGGGGAATGGCGTGTTCTGGGTGATGGCATTGGTGGCGTTTCCGGCAATGTTTTTGCGCCCGAAAGTCGTTCCCTCATGCTGATTCAAGTATTTTGCGGATCTGTTCCTGTTGATGTGCCGTCAGGGTCAGATCCGTATAAATCAGCGGTGGTGAAAAAAGCGGTAGCGGCATGGTATAAGGCGCAATAATAAGTGCGGCATTGCGCGGCGCGCCAATCTGCAAAAATGTCTTCACAGACATGTGTTTAATATTGAGCGGCAGTATCGTTAGCTCACGCAATTGCAGCTCAATATTCGCTTCTCGTTCGCTGTCATTGCCCGTCAGCAAAATAATCTGCTTTTCGTGAATTTCATTTGCCTGCATCAGCCATGCACCGAAAATCACTGCCACCAGACAACTTTCTTCATCGGAAAGACTGACATTGTACTCATTTTCAAACCCGACCAGCGCTTCGCGGGTGGTGTGCACGAGCCGTGGATAAAGTCGACGGAACTCTTCCGGTAAAGTGTTATCAATGCCGATAGAAAACAAACAGCGGTTTAACGCCTGGGCCAGGTGAGTATAAAGCTGATAGCACAACCCCTGTTCATCATAGAAACGGACGTTACTCAACTGCCGAAAATGCTGTACCAGACGGTTAATTGACTGGCGCAACTGTTTGCCATGCTGATGGGTGTCTCGCAGTGGATCGGGAACCCGCAACATGGAAAAAAGTAATGCCATAAATAGCGGTTCAGCTGGGGGAACAGGTTGACGCGCCCGCCGTTGCCAGTGGCGGCCAATTTCCTGTGCAACCTGAAATTCAATGCAAGATTCCAACCAGTGGCGTTGCAGCGGGTTAAATAGGGGCGAGATTCCGGCATGGTGTTGCAATAAGCAATATTGCAGATACAAACACAGGAAATGAACATCACGCGCGTCAAAGCGTTTTTGCAGCCTTCGCGAGCAGAGATTAACTAACGCCAGTAGATTTGTGTCGTCATAAAAATTACGAGCAATCCCCCGACGCTTTAGCTCCCCCTTTAACGCGGGCGTAAAATGGCTGCTGATAAATGACGGACAAAGGCGAAAAGCGCGTCGTAGCCAATGAAATAAACATAAGCGTTGATTAAGTATTGTACCTTCAATCCGGTAGCACCCGTCATATCCAGTTGTAATGGTGAGTTGATGATAGCGCTGGATCTCCCGTCCTGTTTCGCTGATATCGCGACCCACCATTTCATCATCCACACCATTAATCTCGCTGAAAGTTGCCGTGGTGGCGCTCAACCCCGGCTGGAACAGCGTCAGCAATACCTGGCAACGGCGCTGGGGAGCTGAAAGTACAGATGGTGGGGCAAGTGTAGGTATCATCTGTAGATCTCCCATAAGCATAATTTATAAGAATAGCTAAAGTTTGCTTAGGGATACGGTGAATGGAATGCTATTAATCAGAAATGATGACAAACATCACAGAATTTTTATCGATATAAACACTTTCTGGCAGTTTAATGCCATCCCTTAAGGTGATTTCTTGCTGTTTTATCTGGTTTCGACCATAAGGTTAATTCTGTGGATTCAATGCGCTAAGGATAAAGTCCACCATTTGCTCGCGATAAACGTCTCCGTGACGATCGGAAAAGGCATCAAGATGTTCGCCATCGGGGATCAAAATCAGGCGTTTTGGCTCTTTCGCCAGGGCAAATAATTTCTCGCTATGCTGCCATGGAATAACATGATCAGCTTTGCCGTGAATCAGTAAAAGCGGGATCGGGCTGACGCTGGCGATGTAATTTTCGCCGCTGTAACTCTCATCAAGTAAGTAGCCACTGCCGGGTATCATCTGGTTAGCGATGGTCGAATAAGAGGCAAATGTGGAGTCGAGGATCACCGCACGTATGCCCTCGCGATCTCCTAACCCAATAACGTCAAGAATATTCGCCCCGCCAATACTCTGCCCGAACAGCACCAGCCGCTTGGGGTTTACATCGCTACGATGGCGCACCACGTTGATGGCACTTTGCGTATCGTCCAGTAATCCGGCTTGTGATGGAGTACCTTTAGATTTACCAAACCCGCGATAATCAAACATAAAAACATTGAAATTATGTTCTGGTAACCAACTGACCAGCGGCCAGTGGGCGGACATATTCCCGGCATTGCCATGAGCATGAATTACGGTAGCAATAGCGTTTTCGGCGGGACCAGTGGAAGAGGGGATAAACCAGCCTTGTAGCCGTGTGCCATCTTTAGCAGTAAATTCAACAGATTCAGCAGACCATGGATCAGAACCGTAAATTTTGTCGTCGGGATAATAAAAGAAGTTGATGGCGATGCGCGGCACTAAATAAACGCAGAAAGCAGAAATAAAAAGAATAAACAGAATCTTGAGAACGCGTTTGTTCGCTGGCAGAACCATGACCTTTCCTTACGACTTGCTTTGTAATCCATTAATCGGGAAAGGATGGTGGGAGAGTGGCGCAGGAAAGTAAAGTGGTGCGAAAGTATTTCGGAATAGCGCCTGAAAGGCAAGGGCGGGTGAGGAACGTCACCCGCCAGAGAAATTAACGCTTCAGTGCGTCGCTTAACTCGTCACGCATGTTCGCCAGCATGGCTTTAACAACGCGCGGGTTACCGGCAACGATGTTACCGGTCAGCATGTAGTTATGGCCACCGATGAAGTCGCTGACGATACCGCCCGCTTCACGAACCAGCAGCTCGCCTGCCGCGAAGTCCCACGGACGCAGACCGATTTCAAAGAAACCGTCAACGCGACCCGCAGCGACGTAAGCCAGATCCAGCGCCGCGGAACCGGTACGACGGAAGTCTGCACATTCGTTGAACAGTTTGCCAACGATGTTGATGTAGGTGGTGGCGTACTGTTTTGCTTTGAACGGGAAGCCGGTCGCCAGAATAGTACCGTCGAGATCGCGAGCGGTGCTGCCGCGCAGACGGTAGCCGTTCAGCTGTGCGCCCTGACCGCGAGTCGCGGTGAACAGTTCGTTACGCATAGGATCGTAAACCACAGCAACTTCGGTGCGGCCTTTGATACGAACAGCGATAGATACCGCGAAGTGCGGCAGACGTTTGATAAAGTTGGTAGTGCCATCCAGTGGATCGATAACCCATTGAACATCCTGATCAGTACCTTCAAGTTCACCACTTTCTTCGGTGATGATGGTGTGCTGTGGGTAAGATTTACGAATCGTGTCGATAATCACCGCTTCGGCAGCTTTATCTACGTTGGTCACGAAATCGTTACTGCCTTTCTGGCTCGCCTCTACAGCGTCCGGGGTTTCATAGTTTTTGGCAATTAAATTACCCGCCTTGCGCGCTGCGCGCACGGCGATGTTCAGCATCGGATGCATCGGTTTCTCTCACTGGATGTTAAAGAACGGGAAAACGGCGCAGAGTATAGCAGCGAGATCGGCATCTGTCTTCGTTTTATGTTAAGATGCGCGAATAATCTTTAGACGAAGAAAGACAATGCTGCAAAATATTCGAATTGTGCTGGTGGAGACGTCACACACCGGCAATATGGGTTCTGTTGCCCGTGCCATGAAAACAATGGGATTAACTAATCTGTGGCTGGTTAATCCACTGGTGAAACCCGACTCCCAGGCGATTGCCCTGGCGGCAGGCGCCAGCGATGTGATTGGTAATGCTCACATCGTCGATACGCTCGACGAAGCGTTAGCCGGTTGTAGCCTGGTGGTTGGCACCAGTGCACGTTCGCGCACGTTGCCGTGGCCGATGCTCGACCCGCGCGAATGCGGTCTGAAAAGCGTCGCTGAAGCGGCAAATACCCCGGTGGCGCTGGTTTTTGGTCGCGAACGTGTCGGCCTGACCAATGAAGAGTTGCAGAAGTGCCATTATCATGTCGCGATTGCCGCTAACCCGGAATACAGCTCGCTGAACCTGGCGATGGCGGTTCAGGTTATTGCCTATGAAGTGCGTATGGCCTGGCTGGCAACTCAGGAAAACGGCGAGCAGGTTGAGCATGAAGAGACGCCGTATCCGTTGGTCGATGATCTGGAGCGTTTTTATGGTCATCTCGAACAAACGTTGCTGGCAACCGGTTTTATCCGTGAAAACCATCCGGGTCAGGTGATGAATAAACTGCGTCGTCTGTTTACCCGTGCGCGCCCGGAAAGCCAGGAATTGAATATCCTGCGCGGGATTCTGGCTTCTATTGAACAGCAGAATAAAGGTAATAAGACCGAATAACAGTGATTGCCTGATGCGACGCTTAACGCGTCTTATCAGGCCTGGAAGTGCACGCAATCCCAGGTCGGATAAGGCGTTCACGACGCATCCGACAACAGGTACAAACGGCACGATAAAAAATGGCACTGAAGGTTAAATACCTGACTAAATCAGTCAAGTAAATAGTTGACCAAATTACTCGGGAATGTCAGACTTGACCCTGCTATGCAATATCCCCACTTTTACAATAAAAACCCCGGGCAGGGGCGAGTTTGAGGTGAAGTAAGACATGAGACTGACATCTAAAGGGCGCTATGCCGTGACCGCAATGCTTGACGTTGCGCTCAACTCCGAAGCAGGCCCGGTACCGTTGGCTGATATTTCCGAACGACAGGGAATTTCCCTTTCTTATCTGGAACAACTTTTTTCCCGTCTGCGTAAAAATGGTCTGGTTTCCAGCGTACGCGGACCAGGCGGTGGTTATCTGTTAGGCAAAGATGCCAGCAGCATCGCCGTTGGCGAAGTGATTAGCGCCGTTGACGAATCTGTAGATGCCACCCGTTGTCAGGGTAAAGGCGGCTGCCAGGGCGGCGATAAATGCCTGACCCACGCGCTGTGGCGTGATTTGAGCGACCGTCTCACCGGTTTTCTCAACAACATTACTTTAGGCGAACTGGTTAATAACCAGGAAGTGCTGGATGTGTCTGGTCGTCAGCATACTCACGACGCGCCACGCACCCGCACACAAGACGCGATCGACGTTAAGTTACGCGCTTAATTTAACCGTCCTGTTTCGTGTTGCATCTGCGTTGACTGCACATACTCACTCCGGTCACTTACTTATGTAAGCTCCCGGAGATTCGTAAGTTTGTCAACTTGCTGAAACCCGAAACAGTTAGGTTAAAGATAACAAGATATTAGAATCAGGCCGGGGCGTATAGCGCTCCGTAAACACGGTCGTACATCCAGCCGGTAGCCTGATTCCTTGCATTGAGTGATGTACGGAGTTTATAGAGCAATGAAATTACCGATTTATCTCGACTACTCCGCAACCACGCCGGTGGACCCGCGTGTTGCCGAGAAAATGATGCAGTTTATGACGATGGACGGAACCTTTGGTAACCCGGCCTCCCGTTCTCACCGTTTCGGCTGGCAGGCTGAAGAAGCGGTAGATATCGCCCGCAATCAGATTGCCGATCTGGTCGGCGCTGATCCGCGTGAAATCGTCTTTACCTCTGGTGCAACCGAATCTGACAACCTGGCGATCAAAGGTGCAGCCAACTTTTATCAGAAAAAAGGCAAGCACATCATCACCAGCAAAACCGAACACAAAGCGGTACTGGATACCTGCCGTCAGCTGGAGCGCGAAGGATTCGAAGTCACCTACCTGGCACCGCAGCGTAACGGCATTATCGACCTGAAAGAACTCGAAGCGGCGATGCGTGACGACACCATCCTCGTTTCTATCATGCACGTGAATAACGAAATCGGCGTGGTGCAGGATATCGCGGCTATCGGCGAAATGTGCCGTGCCCGTGGCATTATCTATCACGTTGATGCAACCCAGAGCGTGGGCAAACTGCCTATCGATCTGAGCCAGTTAAAAGTTGACCTGATGTCTTTCTCCGGCCACAAAATTTATGGCCCGAAAGGTATCGGTGCGCTGTATGTGCGTCGTAAACCGCGCGTACGTATCGAAGCACAAATGCACGGCGGCGGTCACGAACGCGGTATGCGTTCCGGCACTCTGCCTGTTCACCAGATCGTCGGTATGGGCGAAGCCTATCGCATCGCAAAAGAAGAGATGGCGACCGAGATGGAACGTCTGCGCGGCCTGCGTAACCGTCTGTGGAACGGCATCAAAGATATCGAAGAAGTTTACCTGAACGGTGACCTGGAACACGGTGCGCCGAACATTCTCAACGTCAGCTTCAACTACGTTGAAGGTGAGTCGCTGATTATGGCGCTGAAAGACCTCGCTGTTTCTTCAGGTTCCGCCTGTACGTCAGCAAGCCTCGAACCGTCCTACGTGCTGCGCGCGCTGGGGCTGAACGACGAGCTGGCACATAGCTCTATCCGTTTCTCTTTAGGTCGTTTTACTACTGAAGAAGAGATCGACTACACCATCGAGTTAGTTCGTAGATCTATCGGTCGTCTGCGTGACCTTTCTCCGCTGTGGGAAATGTACAAGCAGGGCGTGGATCTGAACAGCATCGAATGGGCTCATCATTAATCGGTATCGGAATCAGGAGAATTTATAATGGCTTACAGCGAAAAAGTTATCGACCATTACGAGAATCCGCGTAACGTGGGTTCCTTTGACAACAACGACGAGAACGTCGGCAGCGGCATGGTGGGTGCACCGGCCTGTGGCGACGTGATGAAGTTGCAGATTAAAGTCAACGATGAAGGTATCATTGAAGACGCGCGTTTTAAAACTTACGGCTGCGGTTCCGCTATCGCTTCCAGCTCTCTGGTCACCGAATGGGTGAAAGGGAAGTCTCTCGACGAAGCACAGGCGATCAAAAACACCGATATTGCTGAAGAACTTGAACTGCCGCCAGTGAAAATTCACTGTTCTATTCTGGCAGAAGACGCGATCAAAGCCGCCATTGCGGACTATAAAAGCAAACGTGAAGCAAAATAAGAGTTGAGGTTTGGTTATGTCGATTACACTGAGCGACAGTGCAGCAGCGCGAGTAAATACCTTTCTGGCTAACCGCGGCAAAGGGTTTGGCCTGCGTCTGGGCGTGAGAACCTCCGGATGTTCAGGTATGGCTTATGTACTGGAATTTGTTGACGAACCGACGCCGGAAGACATCGTGTTTGAAGACAAAGGCGTGAAAGTCGTGGTCGATGGCAAAAGCCTGCAATTTCTGGACGGTACGCAGCTGGACTTCGTAAAAGAAGGTCTGAACGAAGGGTTTAAATTCACCAACCCGAACGTTAAAGATGAGTGTGGTTGCGGCGAAAGCTTCCACGTTTGATGCGCATACCGATAACCCCACCGTGGTCGCCTGCGCGTGGGGTTTGTTTTACCTGATTCGCCGTTATCGCGGCGGATCGCAGCCCTGAGAATGTTATGGATTACTTCACCCTCTTTGGCTTGCCTGCCCGTTATCAACTCGATACTCAGGCGCTGAGCCTGCGTTTTCAGGATCTACAACGTCAGTATCATCCTGATAAATTCGCCAGCGGAAGCCAGGCGGAACAACTCGCCGCCGTACAGCAATCTGCAACCATTAACCAGGCCTGGCAAACGCTGCGTCATCCGTTAATGCGCGCGGAATATTTGCTTTCTTTGCACGGCTTTGATCTCGCCAGCGAGCAGCATACTGTGCGCGACACCGCGTTCCTGATGGAACAGTTGGAGCTGCGCGAAGAGCTGGACGAGATCGAACAGGCGAAAGATGAAGCGCGGCTGGAAAGCTTTATCAAACGTGTGAAAAAGATGTTTGATACCCGCCATCAGTTGATGGTTGAACAGTTAGACAACGAGACGTGGGACGCGGCGGCGGATACCGTGCGTAAGCTGCGTTTTCTCGATAAACTGCGAAGCAGTGCCGAACAACTCGAAGAAAAACTGCTCGATTTTTAATTTCTGGAAGCTAAACATGGCCTTATTACAAATTAGTGAACCTGGTTTGAGTGCTGCGCCGCATCAGCGTCGTCTGGCGGCCGGTATTGACCTGGGCACAACCAACTCGCTGGTGGCAACAGTGCGCAGCGGTCAGGCCGAAACGTTAGCCGACCATGAAGGCCGTCACCTGCTGCCGTCTGTTGTTCACTATCAACAGCAAGGGCATTCGGTGGGTTATGACGCGCGTACTAACGCAGCGCTCGACACCGCCAACACCATTAGTTCTGTTAAACGCCTGATGGGGCGCTCGCTGGCTGATATCCAGCAACGCTATCCGCATCTGCCTTATCAATTCCAGGCCAGTGAAAACGGCCTGCCGATGATTGAAACGGCGGCGGGACTGCTGAACCCGGTGCGCGTTTCTGCGGACATCCTCAAAGCACTGGCGGCGCGGGCAACTGAAGCCCTGGCGGGCGAGCTGGATGGTGTAGTTATCACCGTTCCGGCGTACTTTGACGATGCCCAGCGTCAGGGCACCAAAGATGCCGCGCGTCTGGCGGGCCTTCACGTCTTGCGCTTACTTAACGAACCGACCGCCGCGGCTATCGCTTACGGGCTGGATTCCGGTCAGGAAGGCGTGATCGCCGTTTATGACCTCGGCGGCGGGACGTTTGATATTTCCATTCTGCGCTTAAGTCGTGGCGTGTTTGAAGTGCTGGCGACCGGCGGTGATTCCGCGCTCGGCGGCGATGATTTCGACCATCTGCTGGCGGATTATATTCGCGAGCAGGCGGGCATTCCTGACCGTAGTGATAATCGCGTTCAGCGTGAACTGCTGGATGCCGCCATTGCGGCCAAAATCGCGCTGAGCGATGCGGACTCTGTGACCGTGAATGTTGCGGGCTGGCAGGGCGAAATCAGCCGTGAACAATTCAACGAACTGATCGCGCCACTGGTTAAACGGACGTTACTGGCCTGTCGTCGCGCGCTGAAAGACGCGGGCGTTGAGGCTGATGAAGTTCTGGAAGTGGTGATGGTTGGCGGTTCTACCCGCGTGCCACTGGTGCGTGAACGGGTAGGTGAATTTTTCGGTCGTCCGCCGCTGACTTCCATCGATCCGGATAAAGTCGTCGCCATTGGTGCAGCAATTCAGGCGGATATTCTGGTGGGTAACAAGCCGGACAGCGAAATGCTGCTGCTTGATGTGATCCCGTTGTCGCTGGGCCTCGAAACGATGGGCGGCCTGGTGGAGAAAGTGATCCCGCGTAATACCACGATTCCGGTGGCCCGCGCCCAGGATTTCACCACCTTTAAAGATGGTCAGACGGCAATGTCTATCCATGTAATGCAGGGTGAGCGTGAACTGGTGCAGGACTGCCGCTCGCTGGCGCGTTTTGCGCTGCGTGGTATTCCGGCGTTACCGGCTGGCGGCGCGCATATTCGCGTAACGTTTCAGGTCGATGCCGACGGTCTTTTGAGCGTGACGGCGATGGAGAAATCCACCGGCGTTGAGGCGTCTATTCAGGTCAAACCTTCTTACGGTCTGACCGATAGCGAAATCGCTTCGATGATCAAAGACTCAATGAGCTATGCCGAGCAGGACGTAAAAGCCCGAATGCTGGCAGAACAAAAAGTAGAAGCGGCGCGTGTGCTGGAAAGTCTGCACGGCGCGCTGGCTGCTGATGCCGCGCTGTTAAGCGCCGCAGAGCGTCAGGTCATTGATGCTGCCGCCGCTCACCTGAGTGAAGTGGCGCAGGGCGATGACGTTGACGCCATCGAACAAGCGATTAAAAACGTAGACAAACAAACCCAGGATTTCGCCGCTCGCCGCATGGACCAGTCGGTTCGTCGTGCGCTGAAAGGCCATTCCGTGGACGAGGTTTAATATGCCAAAGATTGTTATTTTGCCTCATCAGGATCTCTGCCCTGATGGCGCTGTTCTGGAAGCGAATAGCGGTGAAACCATTCTCGACGTTGCGCTGCGTAACGGTATCGAGATTGAACACGCCTGTGAAAAATCCTGTGCTTGCACCACCTGCCACTGCATCGTTCGTGAAGGTTTTGACTCGCTGCCGGAAAGCTCAGAGCAGGAAGACGACATGCTGGACAAAGCCTGGGGGTTGGAGCCGGAAAGCCGTTTAAGCTGCCAGGCGCGCGTTACCGACGAAGATTTAGTGGTCGAAATTCCGCGTTACACTATCAACCATGCGCGTGAGCATTAACAGAGGTTAGTATGGGACTTAAGTGGACCGATAGCCGCGAAATTGGCGAAGCACTGTACGATGCGTATCCCGATCTTGATCCGAAAACGGTTCGATTCACCGATATGCATCAGTGGATTTGCGATCTGGAAGATTTCGACGATGATCCGCAGGCATCCAACGAGAAAATCCTCGAAGCGATTTTGTTGGTCTGGCTGGACGAAGCCGAATGAATAAACGGGCTGCCTGGGGGTAGCCCGTTTTGCTGTTAAACGAATAAGGATAACTAAAATGACAGAAGCGATGAAGATTACCCTCTCTCCCCAACCTGCCGACGCGCGCTGGGGAGAAAAAGCGACTTACAGCATTAATAATGATGGCATTACCCTGCATTTGAATGGGGCTGACGATCTGGGGCTGATCCAGCGTGCGGCGCGCAAGATTGACGGTCTGGGCATCAAGCATGTTCAGTTAAGCGGTGAAGGTTGGGATGCGGATCGCTGTTGGGCATTCTGGCAAGGTTACAAAGCCCCGAAAGGGACGCGTAAAGTGGAGTGGCCGGATCTGGACGATGCCCAGCGTCAGGAACTGGATAACCGCCTGATGATCATCGACTGGGTGCGTGACACCATCAATGCACCTGCTGAAGAATTAGGGCCATCGCAACTGGCACAGCGTGCTGTTGATCTGATCAGCAACGTCGCAGGCGATCGTGTGACTTACCGGATCACCAAAGGCGAAGATTTGCGTGAGCAAGGTTATATGGGGCTGCACACCGTCGGACGCGGTTCAGAACGTTCTCCGGTATTGCTGGCGCTGGATTACAACCCAACTGGCGATAAAGAAGCGCCGGTGTACGCGTGCCTGGTAGGTAAAGGCATCACCTTTGATTCCGGCGGTTACAGCATCAAACAGACCGCGTTTATGGACTCAATGAAGTCTGATATGGGCGGTGCGGCAACGGTTACCGGGGCGCTGGCGTTTGCCATTACGCGCGGACTGAACAAGCGCGTGAAGTTGTTCCTCTGCTGTGCGGATAACCTGATCAGCGGCAACGCGTTCAAACTGGGCGATATCATCACCTATCGCAACGGTAAAAAAGTCGAAGTGATGAACACTGATGCCGAAGGGCGTCTGGTGCTGGCCGATGGCCTGATTGATGCCAGTGCGCAGAAACCGGAACTGATCATTGATGCGGCGACCCTCACCGGGGCGGCGAAAACCGCGCTGGGTAATGATTATCACGCGCTGTTCAGTTTTGACGATGCGCTTGCCGGTCGCTTGCTGGCGAGTGCCGCGCAGGAGAACGAACCGTTCTGGCGTCTGCCGTTGGCGGAGTTCCATCGCAACCAGCTGCCGTCTAACTTTGCCGAACTGAACAACACGGGCAGTGCTGCTTATCCGGCAGGTGCAAGTACGGCGGCGGGCTTCCTGTCGCACTTTGTTGAGAACTATCAGCAAGGCTGGCTGCATATTGACTGTTCGGCGACTTACCGTAAAGCGCCGGTTGAACAGTGGTCAGCGGGGGCGACCGGGCTGGGTGTGCGCACGATTGCCAATCTGTTAACGGCGTAAACGTCTTATTTGGCCTACAAAATTGCGAAAATTCAATAGATTGCGACTCACTTGTAGGCCTGATAAGCGTAGCGCATCAGGCATTTTCGCTCCGAACGTTGAATGAATTGTGGTTCTTATGTCCGAAACAAAAAACGAACTTGAAGACCTGCTGGAAAAAGCAGCAACCGAACCGGCGCACCGCCCGGCCTTTTTCCGTACTCTACTGGAATCCACTGTCTGGGTGCCTGGTACGGCGGCGCAGGGCGAGGCTGTAGTTGAAGATAGCGCGCTCGATTTACAGCACTGGGAAAAAGATGACGGCACCAGCGTCATTCCTTTTTTCACCTCGTTAGAAGCACTTCAACAGGCGGTTGAAGACGAACAGGCATTTGTCGTAATGCCCGTTCGCACATTGTTTGAGATGACCCTTGGCGAAACGCTCTTCCTTAACGCCAAACTGCCAACCGGTAAAGAATTTATGCCGCGTGAAATCAGTTTGCTGATTGGTGAAGAAGGGAATCCGCTGAGCAGTCAGGAAGTACTGGAAGGCGGTGAATCGCTGATATTATCGGAAGTCGCAGAGCCGCCAGCACAAATGATTGATTCACTCACCACCTTATTTAAAACCATTAAGCCAGTGAAGCGTGCTTTTATTTGTTCAATTAAAGAGAGCAAAGAGGCACAGCCTAATTTACTTATTGGCATTGAAGCCGATGGCGATATCGAAGAAATTATTCAGGCAGCGGGAAGTGTAGCGACCGATACATTACCTGGCGATGAACCAATCGATATTTGTCAGGTGAAAAAAGGGGAAAAAGGAATTAGCCATTTTATTACCGAACATATTGCGCCATTCTATGAACGTCGCTGGGGTGGTTTTTTGCGTGACTTTAAACAGAATCGGATAATCTAAAATATGCCGCCCCAAAGGGCGGCATTCGGGCTTACCTGCTGTTCTGAAGGTTGTTAACCACCAGTAAATTGTTACCGGAGAGATTCCGGTTATTATTTACTTCGGAAAACAGCGCACCAGAAACAATAAGTACGATACAAAAGCACCGTATCTTCATTGTGCGGTCCATGCGAAGACCGCATCACGACAGCACCACTGGCGATATTGCCGCGATAGCAAGCGCTGAGACGCGCTTGCCCTAACGGTCGCGGAACATCCTTTCCTGAAGCCAGCGCCCGCTTGCGAGACGGCGGAAAGGGCCGCAGTGGATAATACACTAACAGAACAATAATAACTCTCTTTTGCTTGACAAAAAGAGAGTTACTGGCGAGTATTGTCTTCGCTGAGACGCGCTTGCATTACTACGGTAATACAACCTGCTGGAAAGGCCGCGAACCAAACCGGCAACAAATAACCGCCTGATTTTGGCGGTTTTTTGTTGTTTAAAGAAAGTGAATTTACACGTTTAAGTAATATCTTTTACCAGTTAGTGTTTTTAATATTAAGCGGGCTTTGTTTATATTTGTCTGAATTCGGACTACTAAGCCAGGTTATTTTATTACCGGACATATTGCGCCATTCTATGAACGTCGCTGGGATGGTTTTTTGCGTGACTTTAAACAGAATCGGATAATCTAAAATATGCCGCCCCAAAGGGCGGCATTCGGGCTTACCTGCTGTTCTGAAGGTTGTTAACCACCAGTAAATTGTTACCGAAGAGACTCCGGTTATTATTTACTTCGGAAAACAGCGCACCAGAAACAATAAGTACGATACAAAAGCACCGTATCTTCATTGTGCGGTCCATGCGAAGACCGCATCACGACAGCACCACTGGCGATATTGCCGCGATAGCAAGCACTGTGGGGTGCCTGTATTTACGGTCATGGAACATCCTTTCCTGAAGCCAGCGCCCGTTTGCGAGACGGCGAAAAGGGCCGTTAAGAATAATACTCTCACGCTTGAATAATTACTCTGTTTATTATCTTGACATAGCCAGGTATAAAAGAGAGGATTTCACCACTGTGGGGTGCCTGCGTTGTTCATGCAACACAAGTCAACCTGCTGGAAAGGCCGCGAACCAGACCAGCAATAAAAAACCGCCAAATTCGGCGGTTTTTTATTGCCTGTAAAAAGCTTATTTCATTGGCTCAACCGGTAAATCTGCCCGTGCGCCCCATTCACTCCACGCCCCGTCGTATAGTTTCACATTTGGAACATCCAGCGTTGCGAGGGCCAACAAAACCACGGCTGCCGTTACACCAGAGCCGCAGCTGACAATAATTGGTTTGTCATAGCTGACGCCGCGACCAAAAAATATCGCATCCAGTTCATCGGTCGTTTTCAGTTCGCCTTCGCGCACCAGTTCTGTCCATGGAACATTCAGCGCGCCGGGAATATGTCCGCGACGTAAACCTGCGCGAGGTTCATCAACTTCCGCGTTAAAACGTGCAGCCGGGCGGGCATCGATAATTTGTGCCGTTTTTTCATGACTTGCCAATAACACATCGGTCACTTTCACCACGGCTTCCGGGGTAAACGCGACGTTAAACTCACCTTCCGGCAGTTCCACTGCGCCTTCTTCTAACAGCAGATCATCACGTTGCCAGCCCGCTAAGCCACCGCCAAGGATTGACACTTTCTCCACACCAAAAGCGCGCAGCATCCACCACGCGCGCGGCGCAGAAAATAGGCTTCCTTCATCATAGACAATCAGATGCTTGTCCTGATTAACGCCCAGTTCACGCATCGCGACGGCGAACGTTTCCGGGCGAGGCAGCATGTGCGGAAGGGGGGATGTATGATCAGAAAGAGCTTCGATATCGAAAAATACTGCACCGGGGATATGACCGTTCAGATACTCTTGGGCAACGTTACGATCTTCCTGCCCGGGCGGCGCCATACGAGCATCAATAATCTGAATTTCCGGGTCATCAATATGTTCGGCGAGCCAGTCGGCTCCTACAAACCATGTCGTGGACATAGGCATCTCCATTTTTGCCGGGGTTAAGTTAAATTGTCGGATGTTTGCCGAAAAGCGACAAGCAAAAGAGGCTGATTTGGCTGCCTGAGCCACATTTCTCACTAAAATTCGGATTTTGTAGATGTGATAGTGAATTACATAACGTCATTTCTCACGCATAATAATCATTCGACGTTGCTAACGGGCCATTGTGGCAGGGATGAGAGATGAAAAAGTTACGCTTAGCCGCCTGTATGTTGATGCTGGCGCTGGCAGGGTGCGACAACAACGATAACGCGCCAACTGCAGTGAAAAAAGATACGTCTTCTGAAGTTGCTAAAGAGTCATCTTCGACAAATGCGACTTCTGCGAAACTCTCCTCGCCGGCGCGACAAAAACTGGCACAACAGAGTGCGGGTAAGGCACTGACATTGCTGGATCTCTCTGAGGTGCAGCTCGATGGCGCAGCCACGCTGGTACTGACTTTCTCTGTCCCCCTCGACCCGGATCAGGACTTCTCTCGTGTTATTCATGTCGTCGATAAAAAGAGCGGCAAAGTGGATGGCGCCTGGGAGTTGTCAGATAATCTCAAAGAACTGCGTTTACGCCACCTCGAACCGAAACGTGATTTGATCGTCACTATTGGCAAGGAAGTTAAGGCACTCAATAACGCAACCTTCAGTAAAGATTACGAAAAAACCATCACCACCCGCGATATCCAACCCAGCGTCGGCTTTGCCAGCCGTGGTTCGCTGCTACCCGGAAAAGTCGTGGAAGGACTGCCGGTAATGGCGCTCAACGTTAACAATGTCGATGTTAACTTCTTCCGTGTTAAGCCGGAATCGCTGCCAGCTTTCATTAGCCAGTGGGAATATCGTAACTCACTGGCGAACTGGCAATCGGACAAACTGTTGGAGATGGCGGACTTGGTCTATACCGGGCGGTTTGATCTCAATCCTGCGCGTAACACCCGCGAAAAATTATTGCTGCCGCTGGGCGATATCAAGCCGCTTCAGCAGGCTGGCGTGTATCTGGCTGTAATGAATCAGGCCGGACATTACGATTACAGTAATCCAGCCACGCTATTTACGTTAAGTGATATCGGCGTATCGGCCCACCGTTATCGCAATCGTCTGGATATCTTTACTCAAAGCCTGGAAAACGGCGCGGCCCAGCAAGGAATTGAAGTCTCGCTATTAAATGAGAAAGGGCAGACCCTGACTCAGGCGACCAGTGATTCACAGGGCCATGTACAGCTGGAAAATGATAAAAACGCGGCGCTACTGCTGGCGCGTAAAGACGGTCAGACAACGCTGCTCGATTTAAAACTACCGGCACTGGACTTAGCGGAATTTAACATTGCTGGCGCGCCAGGCTACAGCAAACAGTTCTTTATGTTTGGTCCGCGCGATCTTTATCGCCCTGGCGAAACGGTAATCCTCAACGGCTTACTGCGTGATGCAGACGGTAAAGCTCTGCCGGATCAACCCATCAAACTGGACGTGATTAAACCTGACGGGCAGGTACTGCGTAGTGTTGTTAGCCAGCCGGAAAATGGCCTCTACCACTTTACCTGGCCGCTGGATAGCACTGCGGCAACTGGAATGTGGCATATCCGAGCCAACACTGGGGATAACCAGTATCGGATGTGGGATTTCCACGTCGAAGATTTTATGCCGGAGCGCATGGCGTTGAATCTGACCGGCGAGAAAACGCCATTAACGCCAAAAGATGAAGTGAAGTTCTCCGTGGTGGGGTACTACCTGTACGGTGCGCCCGCTAATGGCAATACCTTGCAGGGACAGCTTTTCCTGCGACCGCTGCGTGAAGCGGTTTCTGCATTGCCTGGTTTCGAATTTGGTGATATTGCTGCCGAAAACCTTTCGCGCACGCTGGATGAAGTCCAGCTGACGCTGGATGATAAAGGACGCGGCGAAGTTTCCACTGAAAGCCAGTGGAAGGAAGTACATTCCCCATTACAGGTTATTTTCCAGGGGAGTTTGCTGGAATCGGGCGGTCGCCCGGTGACGCGCCGCGCTGAACAGGCTATCTGGCCTGCCGATGTGCTGCCAGGGATCCGTCCGCAGTTCTCTTCAAAATCAGTTTACGATTATCGTACTGACAGCATGGTAAAACAGCCCATTGTTGATGAAGACAGTAACGCTGTTTTTGATATCGTTTATAGCGATGCGCAGGGCGTGAAAAAAGCAGTGTCGGGCTTGCAGGTGCGACTGATTCGCGAACGTCGCGATTACTACTGGAACTGGTCGGAAGATGAAGGCTGGAAGTCACAGTTCGATCAAAAAGATCTGATCGAAAATGAGCAAACGCTGGATCTGAAAGCGGATGAAACCGGCAAGGTAAGTTTTCCGGTAGAGTGGGGCGCTTATCGTCTGGAAGTCAAAGCGCCGAATGAAGCGGTCAGTAGCGTGCGTTTTTGGGCCGGATATAGCTGGCAGGATAATAGCGACGGTAGCGGCGCAGTGCGTCCGGACCGTGTCACGCTGAAACTGGATAAGGCCAGTTATCGCCCGGGCGACACCATTAAGTTGCATATCGCCGCGCCAACGGCGGGTAAAGGTTATGCGATGGTCGAGTCCAGTGAAGGGCCGCTGTGGTGGCAAGAGATTGATGTTCCGGCTCAAGGGCTGGATCTGACGATTCCGGTCGATAAAACCTGGAATCGTCATGATCTTTATTTGAGTACTCTGGTGGTGCGTCCTGGCGATAAATCTCGCTCCGCGACGCCAAAACGCGCGGTTGGTGTGTTGCATTTGCCGCTTGGTGATGAAAACCGTCGCCTCGATCTGGCGCTGGAAACACCATCAAAAATGCGTCCCAATCAACCATTAACCGTGAAAATTAAAGCCAGCACTAAAAATGGCGAGAAGCCAAAACAGGTGAATGTGCTGGTGTCTGCCGTTGATAGTGGTGTGCTGAATATTACTGACTACGTCACGCCAGATCCGTGGCAGGCGTTCTTTGGTCAGAAACGCTATGGCGCAGACATTTACGATATTTACGGTCAGGTTATTGAAGGTCAGGGGCGTCTGGCTGCACTGCGCTTTGGTGGCGATGGTGATGAACTGAAACGCGGTGGCAAACCGCCAGTAAATCACGTCAATATTGTCGCGCAACAGGCGCTGCCGGTAACGCTCAACGAACAGGGCGAAGGCACGGTTACATTGCCGATTGGCGATTTTAACGGTGAATTGCGCGTCATGGCGCAAGCATGGACGGCCGATGACTTCGGCAGCAACGAAAGCAAAGTGGTTGTTGCGGCACCCGTGATAGCGGAACTGAACATGCCGCGCTTTATGGCTAGCGTCGACACCTCACGTCTGACGCTGGACATCACTAATCTTACCGATAAACCGCAAAAACTTAACGTTGCTCTGACCGCCAGTGGCTTGCTTGAACTGGTGAGTAATTCCCCCGCACCTGTTGAATTAGCGCCAGGTGTGCGAACCACGCTGTTTATCCCGGTGCGTGCTCTGACGGGGTTTGGCGATGGTGAAATTCAGGCCACCATTAGCGGGTTAGCGTTACCTGGTGAAACCGTTGCCGATCAGCATAAGCAGTGGAAAATCGGCGTCCGTCCGGCATTCCCGGCACAAACGGTCAATTACGGTACGGCATTACAGCCTGGTGAAACATGGGCGCTCCCGGCTGATGGGTTGCAAAACTTCTCGCCTGTTACGCTGGAAGGGCAGTTGTTGTTGAGCGGCAAGCCACCGCTGAACATCGCGCGTTATATCAAAGAGTTAAAAGCATATCCCTACGGCTGCCTGGAGCAAACCACCAGCGGCCTGTTTCCGTCACTTTATACCAATGCAGCCCAACTGCAGGCGTTGGGTATAAAAGGTGACAGCGATGATAAACGCCGTGCGGCAGTCGATATTGGCATTTCGCGTTTGCTGCAAATGCAACGTGATAACGGCGGCTTTGCCCTGTGGGATAAAAACGGTGACGAAGAGTACTGGCTGACCGCCTACGTGATGGATTTCCTGACCCGTGCTGGTGAACAGGGTTACAGCGTGCCGACAGAAGCCATTAATCGTGGAAACGAGCGTCTGCTGCGCTATTTACAAGATCCGGGCATGATGTCGATTCCGTACGCTGATAATCTTAAAGCCAGTAAGTTTGCCGTTCAGTCTTACGCTGCACTGGTCCTGGCACGGCAGCAAAAAGCACCGCTGGGTGCGCTACGTGAAATCTGGGAGCGTCGTGCAGATGCGGCTTCTGGTTTACCGCTGCTGCAACTTGGCGTTGCGCTGAAAACCATGGGTGATGCGACGCGTGGTGAAGAAGCGATTGCGCTGGCGCTGAAAACGTCGCGTAACGATGCACGGAAATGGCTGGGCGATTACGGTAGCCCACTGCGCGATAACGCGCTGATGCTCTCTTTACTTGAAGAGAACAAGCTACTGCCTGATGCACAGCAGGCATTGATTAACACCCTTTCACAGCAGGCATTTGGCGAACGTTGGCTCTCGACCCAGGAAAGTAACGCGCTGTTCCTGGCCGCCCGTACTCTTCAGGATTTACCGGGTAAATGGCAGGCGCAGACGTCTTTGTCTGCCGAGCCGTTGACAGGCGAGAAAGCGCAAAACAGCAATCTGGATAGCGATCAACTGGCAGCGTTGCAGGTGACCAACCGTGGCGACCAGCCGTTATGGCTGCGTGTGGATGCCAGCGGTTATCCGCAATCCGCACCACAACCTGCGAGCAATGTGCTGCAAATTGAGCGTCATATTCTTGGTACTGACGGTAAGAGTAAGTCTCTGGACTCGTTGCGTAGCGGCGATCTGGTGCTGGTCTGGTTGCAGGTAAAAGCCAGTGACAGCGTGCCGGATGCTTTGGTCGTTGATTTACTGCCAGCGGGCCTGGAACTGGAAAACCAGAACCTGGCTAACGGCAGCGCCAGCCTGGAGCAAAGTGGCAGCGAAGTGCAAAACCTACTCAATCAAATGCAACAAGCGAACATTAAGCATATTGAGTTTCGGGACGATCGCTTTGTAGCGGCGGTTGCTGTAGATGAATATCAGCCGGTAACGCTGGTGTATCTGGCGCGGGCGGTAACGCCGGGAACGTATCAGGTTCCGCAACCGATGGTGGAATCAATGTATGTTCCCCAATGGCGGGCGACTGGCGCTACTGAAGATTTGCTGATTATCAGACCGTAAATGCCTCGTCTGTTAACCAAACGTGGCTGCTGGATAACGCTGGCAGTCACGCCCTTTATTATCATTCTGGCAGCGTGGGGGGCAGATAAACTCTGGCCTCTGCCGCTACATGAAGTTAACCCCGCGCGCGTCGTCGTGGCGCAGGATGGGACGCCGCTCTGGCGCTTTGCCGATGCTGACGGCATCTGGCGTTATCCAGTAACCATCGAAGATGTTTCTCCGCGTTATCTCGAAGCACTGATCAATTACGAAGATCGCTGGTTCTGGAAGCATCCAGGCGTGAACCCATTCTCGGTGGCTCGTGCTGCCTGGCAGGATCTTACTTCTGGTCGGGTTATCTCCGGCGGCAGTACGCTCACTATGCAGGTAGCTCGCCTGCTTGATCCACATTCGAAAACCTTTGGCGGTAAAATTCGCCAACTCTGGCGCGCATTTCAACTGGAATGGCACCTGTCTAAACGTGAAATTCTGACCTTGTATCTTAACCGCGCCCCGTTTGGCGGTACGTTACAGGGGATCGGTGCGGCAAGCTGGGCTTATCTCGGGAAATCGCCTGCAAATTTGAGCTATTCCGAGGCAGCAATGTTGGCGGTGTTACCGCAAGCGCCCAGCCGACTGCGCCCGGATCGCTGGCCGGAACGTGCTGAGGCCGCACGTAATAAAGTGCTCAAACGGATGGCTGCGCAAGGAGTGTGGTCCCGTGAGCAGGTAAAAGAATCTAGTGAAGAGCCCATCTGGCTGGCCCCCAGGCAAATGCCGCAATTGGCACCGCTGTTTTCGCGCATGATGCTCGGTAAAAGTAAAAGCGACAAAATCGTTACTACGCTGGATGCAGGTCTTCAACGACGTCTGGAAGAATTGGCGCAAAACTGGAAAGGACGATTGCCGGCGCGCAGCTCACTGGCGATGATCGTGGTTGATCATACCGATATGCATGTTCGCGGCTGGGTAGGATCGGTCGATCTCAACGATGATTCACGCTTTGGTCATGTTGATATGGTTAATGCGATCCGATCGCCAGGATCGGTGCTCAAACCATTTGTTTATGGTCTGGCGCTGGATGAAGGTTTGATCCACCCGGCATCGCTGTTGCAAGACGTCCCCCGACGCACCGGTGATTATCGACCTGGTAACTTTGACAGCGGTTTTCATGGCCCGATCAGCATGAGCGAGGCGCTGGTGCGCTCGCTGAACTTACCTGCTGTGCAGGTGCTGGAAGCCTATGGCCCGAAACGGTTTGCGGCAAAATTACGTAATGTTGGATTGCCGTTGTATCTGCCCAACGGTGCTGCGCCCAATCTTTCGCTCATTCTTGGCGGCGCTGGTGCAAAACTGGAAGATATGGCTGCAGCGTATACCGCGTTTGCTCGCCACGGTAAGGCGGGTAAGTTGCGCTTACAGCCGGGCGACCCATTACTTGAGCGACCGTTAATGTCGCCGGGGGCCGCGTGGATTATCCGCCGTATTATGGCAGATGAAGCGCAGCCGCTTCCGGATAGCGCCTTGCCACGCGTCGTACCACTGGCGTGGAAAACAGGAACCAGTTATGGCTACCGCGATGCATGGGCAATAGGGATAAACGCTCGCTATGTGGTCGGTATCTGGACCGGCAGGCCGGACGGCACGCCCGTTGTCGGTCAGTTTGGCTTTGCCAGCGCCGTACCGCTGTTGAATCAGATCAATAATATCTTACTGTCGCGCAGTGCGAATCTGCCGGAAGACCCGCGTCCTGACTCTGTAAGCCGTGGCGTTATCTGCTGGCCTGGCGGACAGTCTTTGCCGGAAGGTGACGGTAACTGTCGCCGCCGCCTGGCAACCTGGCTGCTGGACGGGAGCCAGCCGCCAACTCTGTTACTGCCGGAGCAGGAAGGCATTAATGGCATTCGTTTCCCCATCTGGCTGGATGAAAACGGTAAACGTGTTGCCGCTGATTGCCCTCAGGCGCGACAAGAAATGATAAATGTCTGGCCGCTACCGCTGGAACCCTGGCTGCCTGCATCGGAGCGCCGCGCCGCACGCCTGCCATCGGCATCAACAAGTTGCCCGCCGTACGGTCACGATGCCCAGCTCCCGCTGCAGCTGACAGGCGTTCGCGATGGCGCGATTATTAAACGTTTACCTGGCACTGCTGATGCTTCTTTGCCTGTGCAAACCACGGGTGGCACAGGTGAACGATGGTGGTTTCTTAATGGTGCGCCGTTAACTGAACGTGGGCGTAACATTACGTTGCGTTTGAGTGAAAAAGGTGATTATCAGTTACTGGTGATGGATGAAATGGGACAGGTCGCGACGGTGAGATTTGCCATGCAGTAGTCTGTTTTGTCAGATTTTGTTGCTTAAACTCGGTTTATTTTAAAAAAATGTTACCTTCATCAATAGTCAACGGCCCTGTAGCTCATTATAATCCGCGCCATCTCGTACGCTGGTACAGACAACAACAGAATAATTTACAGAGGTAAAAATGGCTATTGAACGTACTTTTTCCATCATCAAACCGAACGCGGTAGCAAAAAACGTTATTGGTAATATCTTTGCGCGCTTTGAAGCTGCTGGATTCAAAATTGTCGGCACCAAAATGCTGCACCTGACCGTTGAACAGGCTCGTGGCTTTTATGCTGAACACGATGGAAAACCGTTCTTTGATGGTCTGGTTGAGTTCATGACCTCTGGCCCGATCGTGGTTTCCGTACTGGAAGGTGAAAACGCCGTTCAGCGTCACCGCGATCTGCTGGGCGCGACCAACCCGGCAAACGCACTGGCCGGTACTCTGCGTGCTGATTATGCTGACAGCCTGACCGAAAACGGTACCCACGGTTCTGATTCCGTAGAATCTGCCGCTCGCGAAATCGCCTTCTTCTTCGGTGAAGGCGAAGTGTGTCCGCGCACACGTTAATATTTTCGTAAATGCCGCGTGCAAACGTGGCATCCATGCGCCAGAATTTGTACAATGCAGCGCCCCCGGACGAGCAGTCGCTCACCGGGGCGTTTCTTTTTTCAACCCTCCAGGGGCCATAACGTGTAATAACGAGGCCGGAATAGCATATGTCTGAACAATTAGTCACACCTGAAAACGTCACCACGAAAGATGGAAAAATCAACCTGCTGGATCTCAACCGTCAGCAGATGCGGGAGTTTTTTAAAGATTTGGGTGAAAAACCCTTCCGCGCCGATCAGGTGATGAAGTGGATGTATCACTATTGCTGCGACAACTTTGATGAGATGAC
This sequence comes from Escherichia sp. E2586, assembly GCF_005781105.1. Lineage (NCBI taxonomy): Bacteria > Pseudomonadati > Pseudomonadota > Gammaproteobacteria > Enterobacterales > Enterobacteriaceae > Escherichia > Escherichia sp. E2586. Next base: position 512,136 of record NZ_VATN01000006.1, on the reverse strand, counting down.
CGACATCAACAAAGTGTTGCGTGGCAAGCTGAAAGAGGTGGCGGAGATCCGCGCACCGGAAGTGGTTGAAGAACAGCGTTCATCTGACGGCACCATTAAATGGGCAATTGCCGTGGGCGATCAGCGCGTTGAAACGGTGTACATTCCGGAAGACGACCGCGCCACACTTTGCGTCTCCTCGCAGGTCGGCTGTGCGCTGGAGTGTAAATTTTGTTCCACTGCCCAGCAAGGTTTCAACCGTAACCTGCGGGTGTCGGAAATTATCGGCCAGGTGTGGCGTGCGGCGAAAATCGTCGGCGCAGCAAAAGTCACCGGTCAGCGCCCGATCACTAACGTAGTGATGATGGGCATGGGCGAACCGCTGCTCAACCTGAACAATGTCGTTCCGGCGATGGAAATCATGCTCGACGATTTTGGCTTTGGCTTGTCTAAACGTCGCGTGACGCTCTCTACATCGGGTGTTGTTCCGGCACTGGATAAACTGGGCGATATGATTGACGTTGCGCTGGCAATCTCTCTGCACGCGCCGAACGACGAAATTCGTGACGAAATTGTACCGATCAACAAAAAGTACAATATCGAAACTTTCCTCGCTGCGGTACGCCGCTATCTGGAAAAGTCCAATGCCAATCAGGGCCGCGTCACCATTGAATACGTGATGCTTGACCATGTTAACGACGGTACAGAGCACGCGCATCAACTGGCGGAGCTGCTGAAAGATACGCCGTGTAAGATCAACCTGATTCCGTGGAACCCGTTCCCGGGCGCGCCGTATGGCCGCAGTTCGAACAGTCGTATCGATCGCTTCTCAAAAGTGTTGATGAGCTATGGATTCACAACCATCGTGCGTAAAACGCGTGGGGATGATATCGACGCAGCCTGCGGGCAATTAGCGGGCGAGGTTATCGACCGCACTAAACGTACCCTGCGCAAACGGATGCAGGGTGAAGCCATCGACGTGAAAACGGTTTGATGTCTCTTGCGCCACGGTTACTTTTTGTACCGTGGCGTAATCTTTTATGAATATAGCATTAAGTTGCAATTGTCTGATCAATATTAACGGTGCGTTTTTGCTGACTTTAAGGCAGTATGTAACGATGCAACAGTGAGTTAGCTTTGATTCATGTGGGCTTTGTCATGAGCACACAGACAGTCTTATACTGTATGATAAAGGTTAACTTAATGGATGTCTCGCGGTGTGGGTGAGCATGATGGCTCACCGGCATCTCAATTCTCATTTAAACGTACCTGCAGCGAATGAATACTGAAGCCACGCACGACCAAAATGAAGCACTTACTACCGGCGCTCGCTTGCGTAATGCCCGCGAACAACTTGGACTTAGCCAGCAAGCCGTTGCCGAACGACTTTGTCTGAAGGTTTCCACGGTACGCGATATTGAAGAGGATAAGGCGCCAGCCGACCTTGCATCAACATTCCTGCGCGGGTATATCCGGTCTTATGCACGACTGGTGCATATTCCGGAAGAAGAACTGCTGCCGGGGCTGGAAAAACAGGCTCCGTTACGGGCCGCAAAAGTTGCGCCTATGCAGAGTTTCTCTCTCGGCAAGCGACGTAAAAAACGCGATGGCTGGCTGATGACCTTCACCTGGCTGGTGTTATTCGTGGTGATTGGACTGAGCGGTGCCTGGTGGTGGCAAGATCACAAAGCCCAGCAGGAAGAGATCACGACTATGGCCGATCAGACCACAGCGGAACTGAACGGTAATAGCGGCCAGGCGCAGAGCGTGCCGTTAGATACCTCCTCAAACGCTAGTCAGAGTGACTCCACCACGACGTCAGCACCTGCGGATACTACCGCTGCAAACACGCAAACGTCAGACGTGACCACGCCAGCACCTGCCGTTGAACCACAGCAGAACGCAGTTGTTCCGCCTTCGCAGGCGAATGTGGATACCACTGCTACGACCGCGCCAACGGCAACGACGTCAGATGACACAGCACCACTGCCAACCGATCAGGCAGGCGTGACTACGCCGGCGGCTAACCCGAATGCACTGGTGATGAACTTTACTGCCGATTGCTGGCTGGAAGTCACTGATGCTACCGGTAAAAAACTGTTCAGCGGGATGCAGCGTAAAGACGGTAATTTGAATTTAACCGGCCAGGCACCGTATAAACTGAAAATTGGTGCGCCGGCCGCAGTACAGATCCAGTATCAAGGGAAACCTGTCGATCTGAGTCGTTTTATCAGAACTAACCAGGTTGCGCGTCTGACCCTAAATGCCGAACAATCACCGGCGCAGTAACAGACGGGTAACGCGGGAGATTTTGCATGCATAACCAGGCTCCAATTCAACGTAGAAAATCAACACGTATTTACGTTGGGAATGTGCCGATTGGCGATGGAGCTCCCATCGCCGTACAGTCCATGACTAATACGCGCACGACGGACGTCGAAGCGACGGTCAATCAAATCAAGGCGCTGGAACGTGTTGGTGCCGATATCGTTCGTGTTTCAGTACCGACGATGGACGCGGCAGAAGCGTTCAAACTCATCAAACAGCAGGTTAACGTACCGCTGGTGGCCGACATCCACTTTGACTATCGCATTGCGCTGAAAGTGGCGGAATACGGCGTCGACTGCCTGCGCATTAACCCAGGCAATATCGGTAATGAAGAGCGTATTCGCATGGTGGTTGACTGTGCGCGCGATAAAAACATTCCGATCCGTATTGGCGTTAACGCGGGATCGCTGGAAAAAGATCTGCAAGAAAAGTATGGCGAACCGACGCCGCAGGCGTTGCTTGAGTCCGCCATGCGCCATGTTGATCATCTTGATCGTCTGAACTTCGATCAGTTTAAAGTCAGTGTCAAAGCGTCAGACGTTTTCCTGGCAGTAGAATCGTATCGTCTGCTGGCAAAACAGATCGATCAGCCGCTGCATCTTGGGATCACCGAAGCCGGCGGCGCACGCAGTGGGGCGGTGAAATCTGCCATCGGTTTAGGTCTGTTGCTGTCTGAAGGTATTGGTGACACGCTGCGCGTTTCGCTGGCTGCCGATCCGGTTGAAGAGATCAAAGTCGGTTTCGATATCCTTAAATCGCTGCGAATCCGTTCGCGCGGGATCAACTTCATTGCCTGCCCGACCTGTTCTCGTCAGGAGTTTGACGTCATTGGTACGGTTAACGCACTTGAGCAGCGTCTGGAAGATATCATTACCCCGATGGACGTTTCGATCATTGGTTGCGTGGTGAATGGCCCTGGCGAGGCACTGGTTTCTACACTCGGCGTCACGGGCGGCAATAAGAAAAGCGGCCTTTATGAAGATGGCGTGCGCAAAGACCGTCTGGACAACAATGACATGATCGACCAGCTGGAAGCGCGCATTCGTGCGAAAGCCAGTCAGCTGGACGAAGCGCGTCGAATTGACGTTCAGCAGGTTGAAAAATAATAACGTGATGGGAAGCGCCTCGCTTCCCGTGTATGATTGAACCCGCATAGCTCCCGAAACATTGACGGAAGCGTTGAGGGTTCATTTTTATATTCAGAAAGAGAATAAACGTGGCAAAAAACATTCAAGCCATTCGCGGCATGAACGATTACCTGCCTGGCGAAACGGCCATTTGGCAGCGCATTGAAGGCACACTGAAAAACGTGCTCGGCAGCTACGGTTACAGTGAAATCCGCTTGCCGATTGTAGAGCAGACCCCGCTATTCAAACGTGCGATTGGTGAAGTCACCGACGTGGTTGAAAAAGAGATGTATACCTTTGAGGATCGCAATGGCGACAGCCTGACTTTGCGTCCTGAAGGGACGGCGGGCTGTGTACGCGCCGGCATCGAGCATGGTCTTCTGTACAATCAGGAACAGCGTCTGTGGTATATCGGGCCGATGTTCCGCCATGAGCGTCCGCAAAAAGGCCGTTATCGTCAATTTCATCAGCTAGGTTGTGAAGTCTTCGGTCTGCAAGGTCCGGATATTGACGCCGAACTGATCATGCTTACTGCTCGCTGGTGGCGTGCGCTGGGTATCTCTGAACACGTTACCCTCGAACTGAACTCAATCGGTTCACTGGAAGCGCGAGCGAACTACCGCGACGCTTTAGTGGCATTCCTCGAACAGCATAAAGAAAAGCTGGACGAAGACTGCAAACGCCGCATGTACACCAACCCGCTGCGCGTGCTGGATTCCAAAAATCCGGAAGTGCAGGCGTTACTCAATGACGCTCCGGCGTTAGGCGATTATCTTGACGAGGAGTCTCGCGAGCATTTTGCTGGTCTGTGCAAACTGCTGGAGAGCGCAGGTATTGCCTACACCGTCAACCAGCGTTTGGTGCGTGGTCTGGATTACTACAATCGTACCGTTTTCGAATGGGTGACTAACAGTCTCGGTTCCCAGGGAACCGTGTGCGCAGGCGGTCGTTATGACGGTCTGGTGGAACAGCTGGGTGGCCGTGCAACACCGGCAGTAGGTTTTGCGATGGGCCTCGAACGTCTTGTGTTGTTAGTTCAGGCAGTTAATCCGGAATTTAAAGCCGATCCCGTTGTCGATATATACCTGGTGGCTTCAGGCGCCGATACACAATCTGCGGCGCTGGCATTAGCTGAGCGTCTACGTGATGAATTACCGGGTGTGAAATTGATGACCAACCACGGCGGCGGCAACTTTAAGAAACAGTTTGCCCGTGCTGATAAATGGGGCGCACGCGTTGCTGTGGTGCTGGGTGAGTCCGAAGTGGCTAACGGCACGGCAGTAGTGAAGGATTTGCGCTCTGGTGAGCAAACGGCAGTTGCGCAGGATAGCGTAGCCGCGCATTTGCGCACGTTACTGGGTTAAGGAAGGAGAAGGACAGCGTGGAAATTTACGAGAACGAAAACGACCAGGTTGAAGCGGTTAAACGCTTTTTTGCTGAAAATGGCAAAGCACTGGCTGTTGGGGTGATTTTGGGCGTTGGCGCACTGATTGGCTGGCGCTACTGGAACAGCCATCAGGTTGATTCCGCACGCTCCACTTCTCTTGCCTATCAAAATGCGGTTACCGCAGTTAGCGAAGGCAAACCAGACAGCATTCCGGCGGCGGAAAAATTCGCTGCTGAAAATAAAAATACTTATGGCGCGCTGGCTTCTTTGGAACTTGCGCAGCAATTTGTTGACAAAAATGAACTAGAGAAAGCTGCCGCCCAATTGCAACAGGGGTTGGCGGACACGAGCGATGAAAATCTCAAAGCCGTGATAAATCTGCGTCTTGCCCGAGTTCAGGTGCAGCTCAAGCAGGCTGATGCCGCGCTGAAAACCCTTGAAACCATTAAAGGTGAAGGGTGGGCTGCCATTGTTGCCGACCTGCGTGGTGAAGCATTGCTGAGCAAAGGTGATAAGCAAGGTGCGCGTAGTGCATGGGAAGCAGGCGTGAAAAGCGATGCTACCCCGGCACTGAGCGAAATGATGCAGATGAAAATTAATAATTTGTCCATCTGAGAGGGACCCGATGCAATTGCGTAAATTACTGCTGCCAGGACTGCTTTCCGTTACTCTTTTAAGCGGCTGTTCGCTGTTTAACAGCGAAGAAGATGTGGTAAAGATGTCCCCATTGCCGACCGTTGAAAACCAGTTTACGCCGACCACGGCGTGGAGCACCTCTGTTGGTAGCGGCATTGGCAACTTCTATTCTAATCTTCATCCGGCGCTGGCGGACAACGTTGTCTATGCAGCAGACCGCGCTGGTTTAGTAAAAGCGATGAATGCGGATGACGGCAAAGAAATCTGGTCTGTCAGTCTGGCTGAGAAAGATGGCTGGTTGTCTAAAGAGCCGGCATTGCTTTCTGGCGGCGTGACCGTAGCAGGTGGTCACGTTTACATTGGCAGCGAAAAGGCGCAGGTTTACGCGCTGAATACCAGCGATGGTACTGTAGCATGGCAAACTAAAGTCGCAGGTGAAGCACTTTCTCGCCCGGTGGTTAGCGATGGTCTGGTACTTATCCACACCAGTAATGGTCAGTTGCAAGCGCTGAACGAAGCAGACGGTGCTGTTAAATGGACAGTTAACCTTGATATGCCTTCGCTCTCTTTGCGTGGCGAATCTGCGCCAGCCACAGCGTTTGGCGCAGCAGTTGTTGGTGGTGATAATGGCCGTGTCAGTGCAGTACTGATGCAACAGGGCCAGATGATTTGGCAACAGCGCATCTCTCAGGCGACCGGCTCTACTGAAATCGACCGTCTGAGCGATGTTGACACAACTCCGGTAATCATTAACGGCGTTGTTTTTGCACTGGCCTATAATGGTAACCTGACGGCGCTTGATCTGCGCAGCGGTCAGATTATGTGGAAACGTGAACTGGGTTCGGTGAATGATTTCATCGTCGACGGCAACCGCATCTATCTGGTCGATCAAAATGACCGGGTGATGGCGTTGACCATTGATGGCGGCGTTACGCTGTGGACGCAAAGCGATCTGTTGCATCGCCTGCTGACTTCTCCGGTGCTGTATAATGGCAACCTGGTGGTGGGTGACAGTGAAGGCTATCTGCACTGGATTAACGTCGAAGATGGTCGTTTCGTTGCCCAGCAAAAAGTTGATAGCTCCGGTTTCCAGACCGAACCGGTTGCCGCTGATGGCAAACTGCTGATCCAGGCAAAAGACGGGACTGTGTACTCCATTACACGTTAATCGTCTCTGTCGTTCACTTTGAAAACGGCTCCTGGACAGGGGCCGTTTTCCTGTTTTTAACAACGACGCAAAAAAAGCGATCGTTGTCTGATGATATATAAAAATGAGGCTTTAAACATGGTACCTGTGGTCGCGCTTGTCGGGCGCCCTAACGTAGGAAAATCCACGTTATTTAACCGTCTAACTCGCACCCGAGATGCGCTGGTTGCGGATTTCCCGGGTCTGACTCGTGACCGTAAGTACGGTCGTGCAGAAATTGAAGGCCGCGAGTTTATCTGTATTGATACCGGCGGTATTGACGGTACGGAAGACGGTGTTGAAACCCGCATGGCGGAACAGTCGCTACTGGCGATTGAAGAAGCAGACGTTGTACTGTTTATGGTTGATGCGCGTGCTGGCCTGATGCCGGCAGATGAAGCTATTGCCAAGCACCTGCGCTCCCGAGAAAAACCTACCTTCCTGGTGGCAAACAAAACTGATGGTTTAGATCCAGACCAGGCAGTTGTTGATTTCTATTCGCTCGGTTTAGGCGAAATCTACCCAATTGCCGCGTCTCATGGTCGTGGTGTATTAAGCCTGCTGGAGCACGTCCTTCTGCCGTGGATGGAAGATCTCGCGCCGCAAGAAGAAGTGGACGAAGACGCAGAATACTGGGCGCAATTTGAAGCGCAAGAGAACGGCGAAGAAGAAGAGGAAGACGACTTCGACCCGCAAAGTCTGCCGATCAAACTGGCGATTGTGGGGCGTCCGAACGTCGGTAAGTCTACGCTCACTAACCGTATTCTCGGTGAAGAACGCGTTGTGGTTTACGACATGCCAGGCACAACACGTGACAGTATCTACATTCCAATGGAACGTGACGGACGTGAGTATGTACTCATTGACACCGCAGGCGTACGTAAACGCGGCAAAATCACCGATGCGGTAGAGAAGTTCTCAGTAACCAAAACGTTGCAGGCAATTGAAGATGCCAACGTGGTGATGCTGGTCATTGATGCACGCGAAGGTATTTCCGATCAGGATCTCTCTCTGCTGGGCTTTATTCTCAATAGTGGGCGCTCACTTGTGATTGTGGTGAACAAGTGGGATGGCCTGAGCCAGGAAGTGAAAGAGCAGGTGAAAGAGACGCTGGACTTCCGTCTGGGCTTTATTGATTTTGCTCGCGTGCACTTTATCTCTGCATTGCACGGCAGTGGTGTTGGTAACCTGTTTGAATCAGTGCGTGAAGCATATGACAGCTCTACCCGTCGCGTGGGTACGTCTATGCTGACACGAATCATGACCATGGCTGTTGAAGATCACCAGCCGCCACTGGTACGCGGGCGTCGCGTGAAGCTGAAATATGCCCACGCCGGTGGTTATAACCCGCCGATTGTGGTGATTCACGGTAACCAGGTAAAAGACCTGCCGGATTCCTACAAGCGTTATCTGATGAACTACTTCCGCAAGTCTCTGGATGTGATGGGTACGCCGATTCGTATTCAGTTCAAAGAAGGGGAAAACCCATATGCGAACAAGCGTAACACCCTGACGCCGACCCAGATGCGTAAGCGTAAGCGCCTGATGAAGCATATCAAGAAAAGTAAGTAATTACTTATCTGGTTTCCCTTTCCATATGGAAAGGGAAACTCATGAAAATGTGAGGATCATTTATGGAACTCAGCTGCCCAATCTGCCAAAAACCTCTCGAACGTCAAGGCGAGACGGCTCACTGCGTAACTTGCGACAAAGATTTCATCGTTCAGGCACTTTGCCCTGACTGCCACCAACCGTTACAGGTGTTAAAAGCGTGTGGTGCGGTGGATTATTTCTGCCAGCATGGTCACGGTTTAATTTCTAAAACCCGTATTGAATTTGTCATTGCTTAATATCACTGGAATATATAATTTCGCATTATATATTCCTAATATAAATATTATAATCTCTTCTCTATTAGATAAATGGCTAATTAAAAATGAGCAAAGTCTCATTGTTATAACTTTAAGACTATGTTTAGCACTTCTGGTGTGCAGTTGCTGCGTTATCTGGAATACAATGTTAGACATTATTTTAGAATTAAATTCCCACAGGGAAAAACATGTTGCAATGGATCCGCTATATAACACTAATATTTATCTCCGGTGCTG